>JADZFP010000275.1 GCA_020849825.1 Saprospiraceae bacterium | reverse complement strand
GAATGCGGGGGGTGATTGGAAATGAATTGTGAGAGCCGGGTTCCCATTTGCGGTTTTTGAATGCAGGGCGATTGCGGCCGGGGGCGGAGGCCGCAAGGGTTGGTGAGCCCGCTTTAACCTTAAAAAAATGCAGGGCGCCGTTTTTGGCAAAATTATTGCCGTACCATTACCGATCCGACCTTTGTCTGATTTTTCCGGCCAACTGAGCCGTTTCAATTCTAATACACACTTGCACGACGGGGAAGGCGTTTGACACGTCTTTCCCGCTTTTTTTGAAAAAAACAGGTCTTGAAACTTGCGTGACTAACCTGTAACCTTGCAGTCCAAAACCCGATCGATACATTATGGATTTCGGCTACCTACTCCGCATCCTGCTCCGCCGCAAATGGCTGATTGCAGGGGTCGCGCTCGGCGCGGCCCTGGCTGCCTATCTGTTTATCGGCCGAAAACCCGAACAATACCGGGCTTCGGTTATCATTTCCACCGGTATCGTCAATTACAAAGGGATCAATTCCGACAATTCGGACGCTTTCGTGCAGCAATACCAGGTCGAAAACGCTTTTTCCAACCTGATCGAATTCGCCCAGTCGCGCTCCTGCATCAAACTGCTGACCATCCATATGCTCCGGCACGACCTGGGCGGCGCCGAAGGCCCCGCTTTCCGGCAAGCCAACCGCGCAGTCGTACCATATTCCGATGCCGAGGCCGGCCAACTCCTGCAGGAAATCCGCACCCTCGACCTCGACAGTATCAGCGACCCGGCGTTCAGCCAGCAATTCGATTACCTGCTCGACAAAATCGCCCGCGCCTACGGCTACGACCACGATGCCATCCGCCGCAGCCTCAGCGTCAAACGAAAAGGCGGCACCGATTACCTCACGATCGACATAGTGACCGAAAACCCGCAATTGTCGCAGTTTATGGCCAATGCCTACGTGACGCGGTTTTTGACTTATTATCAAAACCTGTCGGTACGGGAGAAAAAGAAAAATGTGGAGTTCTATACCCAACTCGCCGCCGAAAAAAAGGCAGTGATGGATACCATCAAGGAGCGCAAATACGCATACCTCGCCGCCCGCGGACTGCCGGCGCTGGGCAAACAAAGCGAGGAACTGGTCAACAAAATTAAACAACTCGAACTCGAACGGCAATCCGCCATGTCGAGCCGCGACGCCGCTGCCGCGTCCGTGCAGCAGATCGACCGTTACCTGGCCAACCGCCAGTCGTTGCACGCCGACGAAACCCGCGGCCGGGTGCTCGACAAATACAGCGCCGCCGACCAGAGCGAACGGGTCAGGCAATTGCGCGAACAAAGCCTTAAAAGCGGCGGGAAAGACCCCGAAGTTGAGTCGCAACTCGTTGAGGCACAGGCCGAACTCGAACAAACCATCCGGCGCTCGGCCGGCAACATCGGCAAGCCCAAACAAGACGAGTCGCGCCGCACCAAGGAAGACCTCTACAAGGAAAAAGTACAGGCCGACGTGGAGCGCATCGAGGCCGAAAAAGCCGTCGACCGCACCAGCGCCGAACTCGCCCGGGCGCGCGGCGAGTTGAGTATCAAAGTAGGGGAAGACGAGATCGCCAGCGGCATGGAGGCCGACCAGGCGCGCGCCGAAGAGGAATTCAAAAAAGTAAACGAAAACCTTATCGCCGCCAAACTCACGCTGGCCAATGCCGAAAATCCCTTGCATGTGATCGAAAACGCCCAGTTGCCCGAATGGCCCGAGCCCAACCGACAGGTGCTGATCAGCGTGTTTGCCGGTATCGTGGCTGCCACGATGACGATCATCGGTTTGTTTTTGCTGGCCTATTTCGACCACAGCCTGCAATCGCCCGAATTGTTTCGCCGCTACGTGGAAGGTATTCCGCTGCTGGGCGCCGTCAACCGCGTTCCGCTGCGCGGCCTCAACCTCCTGACCGTTTTCCAGACCAGCAGCGAAGTGCCGCAACACGTGGTTTTTCGCGAAAGCCTGCGCAAAATTCGCACCGGCCTGCTCAAATCCGGCCAGCGGGTCATTCTGTTCGTCAGCCCCAAACCCAAAGAAGGCAAAACCTTCACCATGAACGCCCTGGCCCATTCCCTGGCCGCCAACGGCAAACGGGTCGTGCTGGTCGATACCAATTTTAAAAGCCCCCGGCTCAGCGAATTTGCCGGCGCGCCCTCGGCCAACAGCGAAGCGATCAACCGCGCCATTCGCGAAAGCGGCCTCGCCGAAGTATTCCGGATGAAAGACCCCAGCGGCGACGCTGCGGGCGTCGACGTGATCGGCAATACCGACCTGCACCAGTCGCCCTCCGAACTGCTGCCGCCCGATGCATTCAGGCGTTTTCTCGACCTGCTGGGCGAGCATTTCGACTTTATTTTCCTCGAAGCCGCCGCCCTCAACGACTTTTCCGACGCGCACGAACTGGCGCCGTTCGCCCAGACCGTCATCGCGGTGTTCAACGCCGGCTCCGTCGTCGGAACGGCCGACAAAGACTCCATCCAGTTTTTAAAAGACCTCGACGGACAACTGAGCGGCGCCATCCTGACCGGCGTGGATGCCCGCAACGCGGGTTAGAGCAGTCCGCGCCGCAGCCATTCCTGTGTTTTCAAAATAGCCGCCATAGACAGTGCGTCGGTGATTTCGCCGTTCAGCACCATGTCCACCGCTTCGGCAAAGGGCAGCCGGCGCAGCTGCAATTGTTCGGTTTCTTCCGGTTCGGCTTCGCCAAAGGTCAATTCCCGGGCCACGTAAGCCACGCCGTATTCGTCGCTGACCGAGTTGGAGGGATGGATTTCGAGCAGGGGCGTCCAGCGGGCGGCGCGAATACCGGTTTCTTCCAGCAATTCGCGTTGCGCGGCGAGCAGCGGGTCGGCGCCGAGGGGGCCGCCGCCTTCCGGGATTTCCCAGGAGTATTGTTGCAGGGTGTAACGGTACTGCCCCACGAGCCAGGTGTACCCTTCCGCATCGAGCGGCACAATGCCGATAGCCGTATTTTTAAAATGAACAACGCCGTAAATACCCGGGCCGCCGGAGGGATTGAGCACTTCGCGGTGCGAAACGCTGATCCAGGGGTTGTCGTAGGCCGTTTTTTCCGAAAGGGTTTGCCAGGGATTGGGCGACCCGTCGGGGCCCGCTTTTTTGAATGGTTCTGTATTTTGTTGCATAATGCGTCCATTAACGTTTGAAGCGGGTGTTTTTTCGGAATTTTGCCCAAAATTTTTCCAAATGCTGTTCAAAAACCGATTTGCACCATTCTTCGCCCTGCTGCTGGCAGGCTTGTTTTTGCCCCTTTCCGTTGTTGCGCAACTAACGATCAAGGTCGTCGCCGTGCCCTCAAATACGCCGGCCAATGCCAACATTTACATCGTGGGCACTTTCAACAACTGGAACCCGACCGACCCCACCAAGATTCTCACGCCGCTCGGGGGCGGGCAATACGAGATCGTGCTCAACCCGCCCGTGGGCACGGTCGAGTTCAAATTCACCCGCGGCGGCTGGGGCACCGTGGAAGGCAACGCCAACGGCGGCCAGTTGCCCAACCGCGTAACCACCTACAACGGCCAGCCGAAAACCGTCGAAGTCACGATCCTGACCTGGGAAGACCTGGCTGGCGGCGGCAATTCCACGGCGGCTTCGAACGTGACGGTGATCGACAACAATTTTTACATGCCCCAACTCAACCGCTACCGCCGGGTGTGGATCTACCTGCCGCCCGACTATACCACCAGCACCAAAAATTATCCCGTGCTGTACATGCACGACGCCCAAAACCTGTTCGACGTCACGACCAGTTTCAGCGGCGAATGGGAGGTGGACGAATCGCTGAACGAGCTGTTCTCTCAGGGCGACTACGGCTGCATCGTGGTGGGCATCGACAACGGCGGCGCCGACCGGCTCGACGAATATTCTCCCTGGGTCAACAGCGAATACAACGAAGGCGGCCAGGGCGCGGCGTACGTCGAATTCCTTACCAGTACGCTCAAACCCTACATCGACCAGCACTACCGCACCCTGCCCGGCCGCAACACCACCGGCACCATGGGCAGCAGCATGGGCGGCCTGATTTCCATGTATGCCCTCGCGGAGCGTCAGGACGTATTCAGCAAGGCCGGCGTGTTCTCCCCCGCTTTCTGGTTTGGTGGCGACGGGCCGGTTGATCACGTCTTGGCCAACCCGAAAGAAGGCGACGTGAAAGTCTATTTTCTGGCCGGCGCCGACGAAGAAAACGACGGCAGCCAGTCGAACTACGTCGTGGCCGATATGCAGGCCGTGGCCAACGCCATGAGCACGGCCGGATTCGGTCCCGCTGAAAAACAGTTTGTGATCGAAAGCGACGGCAAACACTCCGAATGGTTCTGGGCGCGCGAATTCCCCGACGCCTACGTGTGGCTGTTTCAAAACGCCGTCTCCACCGACAACACCGCCAATGCCGCGGCATTCGGCGTGTACCCCAACCCCGCCGGCGACTGGATTCGCCTCAGCGGTTTCGAGTCGGGCGCTCGCGTAAAAGTGCAAATACTGGGCGCCGACGGCAAATTGTGGCGCGACAGCACCCTCGGCGCAGGCGATGCCCTGTGGACCGGCGACCTGCCCCCGGGCGCGTACATCGTCAAAGCCCGCGTGAAGGGCAAAGCCTGGAAAACAGCTCGGTTGATTTTGCAGTGAACTTGGGAGCGCCCAAGGCGTGTAATGCCCACTCCCCTCCGCGTTCAATCATTCAAACGATATGCGCCCTTTTTTGCTCTTTTTTCTCGCCCTTTCCTTCCCGCTTTTCGGCCAGGAGCCCGTGTACGACTTAATACCCCGCCCCGCCGAATTGAGCCCGCAAAGCGGCTTTTTTACTTTGAAAAAAATTGCGCTGGTGCGGCAGCCCAAGGGCTTTTCTCCGTTCAAAACCTGGCTGGAGGCCAAAAAAGGCGTCGCTGTGCGGCAAAGCCCGAAGCCGGCGCGCAAAGGCAGTATTGTATACGCGGCATCCCCTGCCTTGCCCGCCGAAGGCTACCTGTTGCACATCACGCCCGAAAACGTCAGCATCTACGCTTCTTCGCCAGCGGGCTTTTTTTATGCCGAACAAACGCTGGTGCAACTCGCCGAACAAAACGACGGCCGACTACCCTGCGCGCTCATCCGCGATCAGCCGCGATTTGCGTGGCGAGGCATGCACCTCGACGAGAGCCGGCATTTTATGGGCAAAGAATTTGTCAAAAAATACATCGACTGGCTGGCCTCGCTCAAAATGAACGTGTTTCACTGGCACCTCACCGACGCCCAGGGCTGGCGCATCGAGATCAAAAAATACCCCAAACTGGCCTCTGTGGCCGCCTGGCGCCCCGACCGCGGCGGCTTGCTCAACAGCGAAGCCGATACCGCCCGCGCAGGCGAACCCATGACTTACGGCGGGTTTTATACCCACGACGACATTCGCGAGATCGTGCAGTATGCCGCCGAACGGCAGATTACCATCATCCCGGAAATCGAGATGCCTGGCCATACCACTGCTGCGCTCGTGGCCTATCCGGAATATTCCTGCACGGGAGGTCCGTTCCCCATGCCCGGCGGCGCTAAAAACTGCCCCTATCCCAATTTTTGCGTGGGCAACGAACAGACTTACGTCTTCCTGCAAGACATCCTGCACGAGGTGATGGATCTTTTTCCCTCTGCCTACATTCACATCGGCGGCGACGAAGTGGAACGCCAGCAATGGCAAAAATGCCCGCGCTGTCAACAGCATAAGGATTCGCTGGGACTGGCCGACGAAGCGCAACTCCAGGTGTATTTCACCAAACGCATCGAAGATTTTTTGTTGCAAAACGGCCGCCGGCTCATGGGCTGGGACGAGATCATGGAAGGCGGCAACCTGAGCAGCACCGCCGGCGTAATGGTATGGCGCGGCGAAAACCTGGCCCGGGAAGCGACGCAGGCCGGGCATCCGGTTGTTATTGCCCATAATTATTACTTCGATTTGTATCAGGGCAATCCGCTCTACGAGCCGGTCACCTACGGCTATTTGCCGCTCGAACGGGTGTACCGCTACAACCCCGTTCCAGCCGGCTTTTCCGACGAGCAGCAGCGGCGCGTATTGGGTGTGGAAGGCTGTCTCTGGACCGAAAATGTATATGATACCCGGAAAGCGGAATACATGATTTTTCCGCGTTTGTTTGCCCTGGCTGAAGTGGCCTGGTCGCCCGCCGAACGGCTCGACTGGCCGGATTTTCAGCGCCGTTTGCCGGCGCTGTTCGACTGGCTCGATCGCCGCGACACGCACTATGCGACCAGCGTATACGACCCGGAAATTGTTGTGACGGTCGATTCGGCAAGCCGGCAGTTGTCGGCGCAAATTCGGCAGCAGATTCCTCACGGAACAGTGCGTTATTCCGTCGACGGCATCCCGCCCGGCATCGATGCGACGGAATACACCCGGCCCATTCCGCTATCTGCACCTTGCACCCTGCAAGCCAGGGCTTTTTGGGGAACGCATCGTTTCAGCAAAATCATTTCCGTTCCTTTCCGGCCGAGTATGGCCAGCGGCAAGCCGTTCGCATTGCGCGCCCTGCCCGACAAGCGTTACAACGGCGAACACCCCGAGGTGCTGACCGACGGGCTCGACGGCGCAGAGGCATTCCACGATGGGCGCTGGTGCGGCTTTTACGGCGACGATTTTGGTTTGACGATCGATCTTGGCGCCGTGCAGCCGCTGCACCGACTGGAAATGCATTGGCTGGAAGTGGAGGGGAGCTGGATATACCTCCCTCTTTTCATGTCGGTCGAATCATCGGACGACGGCCTGAACTGGACCCCGGTTGCGCAGTTGACAAAGGCTGAAATCGCCGCGAAGGCTGCCGGACGCATCAAGCCGGTAGCCTTTGATCTGGGGGGCAAACCGGCGCGCTGGGTGCGCATTTATGGCAAAAATCCGGGGCAACACCCTGTGTATCCGGACGGGAAATGCTGGTTGTTTGTGGATGAGGTGCGGGTGGATTAGAGGTGTTGCATCGGTTAAAATTTCGCGAAGAGGGGTTTTGGGTTCACGCGAAGGGTGCAAAGGGGAATACAGTTCCTTCCTGGCGGTCTTGGCGGCTTTGCGTGACATGGTTGCGCGCAGAGACGCAGAGGTGCAGAGAGGCTAGTGTTTCACGCGAAGGGCGCAAAGGGGCAAAGCGCGCAAAGGGGAATACAGTTCCTTCCTGGCGGTCTTGGCGGCTTTGCGTGACATGGTTGCGCGCAGAGACGCAGAGGCGCAGAGAGGCTAGTGTTTCACGCGAAG
>JADZFP010000274.1 GCA_020849825.1 Saprospiraceae bacterium | reverse complement strand
CGAATGTTTCTTTCAACATGAAACCATACCTGCTTTTTGTTTTGATCTTCTGGTCGGTCGTTGGTCGGGCACAGACCAACGCCGACCCCTCGACAGGCTGCACCGATGTTGTTTATTTGAAAAACGGGAGCATTTACCGGGGTAAAATACTGGAACACGTGGAGGGCGGCACACTCGTCGTCCAAACCTGGAGCGGCCTCACCATCCATGTTCAGGAGAAAAAGGTGCGTCGGGTGGTACAACGTTGTCCGGGCGACGATGAAAACACAAAAAAACGCGCTGCCATTCCGCGTCCTTATAATTTCAGGGAGCAAGGCTGGTACAACGTCAGTTCATTCTCCGTACTCGCAGGGCGTACCTGGTGGGATGAAAACACGATCGGCGTTTCGCTACAGAATGTTACCGGCTACGCTCTGAACCGCTGGATCGGGCTAGGCCTGGGGCTTGGCGTGGAGGCCTATTCCCCGTACGTACAAGAGTTCAATCAGGTGACCTACCCGGTTTTTGTGGAGGCGAGAGGATATTTCCAGCGCAAAAACAGCGCCCCTTTTTACGCCTTCGGGGGCGGCTGGGGCTTTGCCGGCGGAAGTACTTCCGAGCGCTGGGGCTACAACGACAACTGGACCGGAGGCTGGCTCCTGCAAGGCAAACTGGGCTACCGGCTGGGCAACCATTTCAGCCTGTACGGCGGCCTGAGGTTTCAGCGACAAAACCGGGTATGGACCGACACCTGGGGCGCTTCCGAGGGCACTGATAAAATTTTGCACCGCCGACTCGAAATCGGAATGGCCGTGCAATTGTAAAAACAGACTAATATTGTACTTGAACATGTCCATTTTTGGAAAAAAACAATATACCGACGAAGAACTCGTCGCCGGCTGTGCCGCCAACGACCGGCACGCGCAGGAGGCTTTGTATCGGCGTTTTTTCCCGGAAATGCTGCGCATGTGCCGCCGGCATACCCGCGACGACGACACGGCGCTCGACATCCTGAACCGAGGCTTCCTTCGGGTTTTTCAAAAAATACACACGTTCGCGTTCAAAGGCAGTCTGGAAGGTTGGATACGCCGCCTGGTGTGGCACAGTCTGGCCGATTATTTCCGCGACAATGCCCGCTATTCCCACTTCCTGATCTTTGAAGAACGGGACGAAACCGTGCCGGAACGATCCTCGGAAATTTTTCATGAAGAAGACATTCTCCGGGCTGTCAAAACATTACCCCATGTTTCACAGGAGGTGTTCCGTCTGTACGCCATCGAAGGGTATTCTCACGCTGAAATCGCCCAAAATCTGAATATCAGCGAAGGCACTTCCAAATGGCACCTTTCCACAGCCCGCCAAAAACTGCGCGATCAATTGAACGAATACGAACGAATGGAAAACCGCCGCATGGCCCGCAACTGGAACACCGGCACATCCCAATAAACCTGCACAACTGCTATTTAAGAGATTGACTATGAAAAATATAGGCTTTAACAAGGAAAAAGCGCTCGCCAACAAGGGTTGGGCCGCCATGCGGCAAACCCTCGACCGCGAAATGCCGGAAGGCCGCAAACGCCGGGGCTTTTTCTGGTGGTGGCTGGCGCCCGCACTGGCTATCGGCCTGGGGGTCTTTTACTGGAACTGGAGCGCGCAGCCCGTTCAGGCAGCGCCTGTACCGCCCGCCGTCGCCCCAAGGGGTCCCGTAGCCGGAAGCACCCGGCCGGAGCGCTCCGCATCGGACCTTGCAAGCCTGACCTCCACCGAACAGCCCCTAACGGCTTCGAACAACATTACGGCGCAACGTACATATCCGATCACTCAGGCTGCGATGGCCCTGTCATCATCCGACCGCCCTATTCCCCGCACAGACATTCCCGCAACCAACCATTTACCTACACAACATACCGTCCCCGGCATTGAACCGGCCAATGCGGCTACGACCGATATTCAGCCACAGCAGTTCTTCGCAACGGCGCCTTTACCGCAACGTCATCTCGAACTCGTGCCCCATCCCGACCTCGCCATTGCCCAGACCGGCTCGCCCCAGACAAGCCCGCCGACGCCAAAACCCGCGCGCCGCCTTTGGGATTTCGGGCTGAGCGCAACCGCCGGCACACGCGATTTCAGCGGCTTACACGATGCAAGTCTGGGCTTTACGGCCGATTTTCAACTCAAGCGCCGCTGGGGACTGCGCAGCGGATTGCGATACGGCTATGAAAAACTCCCGCTCAGCGCTGAAACCATTGTCAGTGCGCCGGCGCTGTACGATACGGTGAGCCAGCCGGATCAGATCATTATCGAGGATCTGGTTACTTCGCCCAGTACGTCCTACTCCAATGCTGTTCCGGTGCAGGTACAAACCCAGGTCTCTGCTGTTCACCGGATCGAAATGCCATTGCTGGGCTGGTGGGAACCGGTCAATAAATGGCGCCTCTACGCCGGCGGCGCGTTGTCTTATACCCTTAAAGTGGAAACCGGCACAAAAACAGCCGCGTTGAGCAGTTCGGAACTGTACAACGGGTCGATCAACGATCCGGAGAACCGGCTGGGCAACCTGGCCAGTCAGAAAGTGGGACAATGGCGGGTCAACCTGCAAAGCGGGGTCGGTTTTCAGCCCTCCCGGCATATCGAAGTCGGATTTTTTGTACAAAACAACCTCTCCGAATGGGGAAGTCAGGACAACTACGCTTCTTTCGATCCCACCCCGTCACAAGCCGGCAACCTTTCTTACACCATCAAGCCCAACTCCCCCTGGCGTTATCATGTGATGGCCCGCTGGATTTTTTAGTTGATGAGGGAGGGTTGATGAGGTTTATAGGGTTGATGAGGACGAGAGCGCCCGCCCTCCTTTTAACAACCCTATAAACTTTATCAACCTCATCATCCCCCATCAACTTTATCAACCCTCATCAACCCTTCCTCCTTACTTTTGGCCTCGAAATTCGACCCAATATGGAGGAAAACGAACACGGACCAGCCTTGCCTTCCGGCCCCGATGTACCGGAAACGCCCAAAGAAATCGACTATTCTTTTGCCGACGTCAGCACGCGATACGACGATGTGTACCAAATCGTCGCGCCCGACGAGGTAAACACCTTGCGCTGGCGCGACGGCGCTTATGAGTTTATTTGTAAAAACGGGGTCGCGCTACGGCTGCAAATCGTGGCGAACGGAATGGTCAAATTCCGGTACAGCCCCGACGGTGTTTTCAGCCGCGACTTTTCCTATGCCATCGATCCCGATTTTCAGCCTGAAAAGGTAACGGCCACTCTTGACGAAACCGACAGCGAGTACATCCTGAACTCGGAATCCCTGCAAATCGTCATTCTGAAACACGGCATGCGCGTTCGCATTTACGACCAGGACGACCGCGCGCTTTGTCTGGATGCAGGCGGCTTTACGGCCAAACGAACCATCATGCGCGGCTGGTGCGATTTGCGCATGAGCAAAAAGAGCCACCGCAAGGAAGCCTTTTACGGACTGGGAGATAAAAGTTGCGGGGCCAATTTGCACGGCAAAAAATTTGAATTGTGGTGCACCGACGCCTACGGATACGGCAGAGAATCGGACCCGCTTTACCGCGCCATTCCATTTTATTACAGCGTTTATCAGGGCCTGGCCTACGGTATTTTCCTCGACAACAGTTTCAAAACGCATTTCGACTTCGACAGCGAGGGCGCAGAAACAACCGAGTTCTGGGCAGAAGGCGGCAGCCTCGACTTTTATTTTATCAATGGCCCCGACCCGACCGACGTGTGCCGCAAATATGCGCGGCTGACCGGCCGGCTCGATCTGCCTCCCCTGTGGGCGCTGGGCTACCACCAGTGTCGCTGGTCGTATTATCCGCACGGCCGGGTGCGCCAGCTGGCCCGCAATTTTCGAGAGAAGAACATCCCTTGCGACGCCATCTATCTCGACATCGATTACATGGACGGGTTCAGGTGTTTTACCTGGGACAAACGCCATTTCCCACACCCCAAACAACTGATCGACGACCTTCGTGAACTGGGTTTTTCGACCGTGGTTATGATCGACCCCGGCATCAAGGAAGACCCCGAGTACCGGGTGTACCGGGAGGGCATGGAGAACGGCTATTTTGTCAAAACAGCCGATGGCGACGTGGCAAAAGGCCCGGTTTGGCCCGGATTCTGCGCATTTCCCGACTTTACCCATCCGGCAGTGCGCGACTGGTGGGGCGAACTGTATGCCGAACTTTATCAACAGGAAGGTGTAGCCGGTTTTTGGAATGATATGAACGAACCCGCCGTCTTCCACGTCAACCACAAAACCCTGCCCGACCACGTCATGCACGACCACGACGGCGCCCCCTGCAGTCACCGCAAGGCCCACAACGTGTACGGCATGTTGATGACCCGCGCTTCGTGGGAAGGGTTTCGGCGCCTGCAACCGGAAAAAAGACCGTTTTTGCTCACACGGGCTACGTTCAGCGGCGGTCAACGTTACGGGGCCGTCTGGACCGGCGACAACCTCTCCTCCTGGGAGCACCTGCAAATTGCCAATATTCAGTGCCAGCGGCTTTCTGTCTCCGGCTTTTCGTTTTGCGGCACCGACATCGGCGGTTTTGCCGGTACGCTCGACCCCGAATTGTACATCCGCTGGCTGCAACTCGCCGTATTTCACCCGCTGATGCGCATGCACAGCATGGGCGGCCACGCGGCCGGCGATGTGGCCGTTACCGACGAAGCGCAACTGAGCGACCCCGGGTTGCACACATTCGACCGCGAGCCCTGGTCGTTTGGTGACAAAACCACGGAGTTGGCCAAAAAAGCCATCGAACTGCGTTATGCCTTGCTACCTTGCCTTTATACTGCATTCTGGCAGCACTGGCAAGACGGCACGCCGGTCATCCGCCATGCGGCATTTGCCGACCCTGCCGACCCGAAGCTGGCCGATCAGGAACGCGATTTTCTATTTGGCGACCACATTTGGGTCAGCCCGGTGATACAATCGAAACTGCAAAGACAAATGGTTTATCTGCCGCAGGGCAACTGGTACTACTTCTGGACCGGCCAGCAGGCCAACGGTGAGATGTTTATCAACCTGATGCCCGACCAATTGCCGTTTTTCGTGCGCGAAGGCGCCGTACTGCCCGTGGACCCGCCGCGGCAATGGACCGGCGAGCGACCCGTGGATGAACTGACCTTGTACGTTTATTATAAAAACGGAAAAGAAACCAGCCGCCTGTACGAAGACGAGGGTGAAGGATATGGGTACGAAAACGGACAATACAGCCTGAAAACATTTGAAACGCAGGGGAAAAACAACCTTTTTACGCTGCATCAGCAAAAAAGCGGCGACTGGGCGCCAGCGTACCATACCATAAAAATCTACCTCGTCGGCTTTCCGGCTTTTGTCAAAACCTGCTTGCTCGACGGCGAAGAAATACCGATCAAAGAAATTCGCCTGCGCGACCGCTCATTATATACCCTCAATGCAGCGCCGGGCTTCACCACTGTTGAATGGCACGCTTGAACTGGAGTCGAATCGGCCTGCACGTATTGTTCTGGGCCGTTTATCTGCCGCTGAACGCGGCGCTTACCTGTACGGTTTACCGGCAGCCGCTGGAAGAAGCCTTTTGGGGCATGTTGGCGGGGGAGGCATTCTCCCTGCCGATCAAAATGGCATTCACCTACTTTGTTTTTTACTACATCATACCCCTCTATCTCGAACGCCACAAACTGACGCAGTTGTTGCTCAGCATACTGCTCGGCTTTATGGCAACCATGCTGGCTTACCGGTTTGTGATCGTTTTCGTGTACAACCCGGTCCTCGAACCCGATAAGACATTTCTGCTGTTCGACGGCCGCGGGCTTCTGCTCACTGCTTTCGATATTTTCATCACCGCGGCAGCGGCCAGCACGATCAAACTGATCCGGGTACACTACAAGAGCCGCGATTTTGAACAGCAATTGATCCGGGAAAAACTACAGTCGGAAATCAATTTTCTGCGCGCCCAGACTAATCCGCACTTCCTGTTCAACACGCT
>JADZFP010000273.1 GCA_020849825.1 Saprospiraceae bacterium | reverse complement strand
CCTCGATACCCAGCAATCGTTCGATTTCCTGCTCCAGATACAACAGCACATCCGTCTCCAAATCCCATAAAATATCGTATTCCTCGCCGTTTTTCAAACGAACAAATAGCGTGGCTTGCGTACGTTTCGAACCTTCCCACACCAATGTAGGGAGAACGGAAAGTTGTTCGATCTGAGCGGCGGAAAAAAATGCGCCGGGCAAAACATCGAGCGGCCGGTGTTCGACCTGCAGGTAATCTTTCGTTGCGATTACTTTGGTTCGGTTGAAAAAATAGGCGCTCGTCCGGGTGATTGCTCCAAAAGTATAATGAAGGGTAGTATAGATAGCCTCAATGGCAAACCCGATCAAAATGCCCAGCGGATCATCATGGCTGATTTTGCTTTGCCGATGCTCAGACTCCAGCGAATCGGGTGGTTTTATGTTCAGGATGCGGGAAATCGGGTAATTTTTGCGCCAGCGGACGTCGATCACCATTTCCTTCTGAAACAAAGAAAGCCGGATGTTTTTCGCGCCCGCCGGCAAAAACGCTTCTTTTCTGCGGCGGCTTGATTTGCGTTTGGGTATGCTGAATGTGAGGTCGCAAGCATCGCAAAAAGCATTCTTCCGGGCTCTGTCGACGTGCTGCGGCAAAACCGGGCGCTTGCAGCGCTCGCAATAAACTTCGGGAAGTCGGAGGGTCATGGCGTTCAAAATGATCTATTTCCCATTCATCCGCCCAGGACCGCATTTGTTACCTTGTTACAGCGGCTTGCAAAGCACCACGCCTTTTCCCACGCTCCGCCGGCCCCATTGAAAAAAATGCCGGTCAATCCAGCATATCGCATCAGTCAGGAAAACCAGAACAGGCTCCTTGGTCGAGGCAGGTCGTACGGTAAGGGCCGAACTGCTGTCGGTCGTGACGTTTCGCGCATTCTTTTTGAATATGCTTTGCGCCAGCCCGGTCCAGTACATTTCCAGCAATCCGACAAGGTATCCGCTCAGGGGGTGAAACTCGACCAGTTCAAGCCCTGCTTCATGCACCCATTTTTTAAAATCATCCGCACCGATCAAGTATTCGTGTCCGAAAGCGTAGGCGCCCTGCGAAACAGCGTACTCGCGGCTCCCGTCGCCCCGGGTCAGTTGCCAGATACGGTTGACCGGGTCGTAGGTGACCGGAAATTCGCGGCTGGGGAAAGTCATGATCGCCCAGCCACCGGGGCGCAACACCCGGGCGATTTCCTGCACCATGCGGGCCGGTCGGCCTACGTGCTCGATTACCTCGCAGGACACAAGTAAATCGAAAGAGGCGTCGGGGTAACTCAGGTTCAGCGCGTCGTTGCGCTCGTAGCGGAGGTTCATCACGCCTTTGTTGAGTGCCTGCGCATGCCGGATATCTTCTTCGTTCACATCGCAACCGACTACCGACTGGCAGTACCGGGCGATCATGCGGTCGTAGTCGCCCTCGCCGGTACCCAGGTTCAGGCCGTGTTCGAACTGATGCCGGGAGGAGAGTTTTTGCAGTTTTTTCCGGACAAATGCGTAGCGGTTTCGGAAGGTCGGGAATAAAAATTTGAAGTTCATCCGGTGGTTTATTTCAGTTTTCCGAGCGCTGCACGGTATTGCTGGGCAGCAGATGGATTGCCGTTTTCTTCATAAATCTGCGCGGCCAATTCGTATGCCTGACGGAAAGAAGGCGCGGCGCGTATCGACTTTTGCAGGTGATTGAGCGCCGTTTGCGGATCGCCTCGGTCGTTGGCAATCAAGGCCAGGTAATACCAGGCCGCGGCATTGCTCGGGTCGCGCTTGACGGCCAGGCTAAACTGATCGTTAGCCTTGGTAATATTATCTTTTTTAATCCAGTACAGACCGATCACGTTGTTTCCCTGGGTGTCGTCGGGGGCAATTTCGAGGGCTTTTTCGGCCGCGCTTTTCGCTTGCTCAAGGCTGTCGATGCTCAAAAGGGCCTGCGCCAGCCCGGCCCAGGCAATCTCGTTGTCGGGCACCAGGCTGACTTCCTTGCGGTAGCGGTCGATTGCGGTGACGTAATCGCCCTTTTTGGTGGCGTCGTTGCCCTGAAAACAATAGTTGGTCGTATCGCGCAGGATGGCCAGCAAGGGCGCACCGCCGGCGTCGATGGTGTGGATGGTGTTGTCCGGCGGCCATTTGCCGCGTTGCAGGGCCGAGCCGTCGATGAACCGTGTGGGATACAGGGCGTAATCCCAGGCCTCGTCGTAGCGGCGATCCCATTTGAGATAGCGGAGCCTGACTTTGTTGCCGTATTTGCTGACGAAAGGTTTGGCCGGAAAGTGCATATTCGTGGCTATCACGACGGTGTCGGTCATATCGGGCCGGAGCACACCCTGCTCTTCCAGCCATTCGAGGCCCTGCCGGGTGCTGATGCCCCAGTAATCGGTTTCGAAATAACCGAAAGCGCTTTTGGTACCGCCTTCTATCGGGTTGAAATACACATAGGGATACTGCCGGTTGGCAGCAATGAAAAACGCAGAATCGGCCAAAAGAAGGGCAATTGCACCAAAAACGGCGTATTGCAGGGCCTTTTTGCCGCTAAACAAAGCCGCCAATTCGTTCCAGAACAAGGCCGCCATCACCACCAGGGGCGGATAGGCAAATGTGAGGTGACGCCAGCCGTCGTGGATCACCGAGTCTTTGTAAATGATGTAAAAAACCGGAAAAACGCCGGTCAGCAAAGCCATGCCAACCCAAAGCGGATTGTATTTTTTCAACAGCTTCGGCAAGAAGGCCACCGATCCCAGCAAACCCGTCAAAGCAGCCAGCGGGATGGTGTACACGATCCATTTCAGGGGGTAATGCCAGGGCGTCACGTCCGACATCATGTTCGCGCCCTCGTACAATACCCGGATACGAACTTCCAGTTCGGCAAATTTGGACAAGGCAACGAAGGGGTTTTTCAACGGACTTTGCAGGGCATAGGGCCAGAACAAAACGGCTAAAACGTAGCCTGCGACAGCGGCGCCCGCCAGGATCAGCAGATAGCGGCCCAGTGCCCGTGTATTGGAAAACGCCTTTAATCCGCCGTTTTTCAGCAAAAAATGCAAACCGCCAAACATAAACAACCAGCCGAAGGCCAACAAACCGCCTGCGCGGGTGGCCAGCGCGATCGCCAGCCCTGCGACAAGTCCCGCCAGATCGCGCCGGCGGGGCGACGGCATGCGGTCGAGCACAGCGGCGATGGAATAGATCGACAACATGTAACCCGCGGCGAAGGGGATGTCTTTGGGATTCATAAATGAATCACCGAGAAAACGCGGCGACAAAAACAGGATAACCAGGGCAATCAATCCGGCGCGCCAACCGGCTATTTGTTTGGCAAAAAGCGCGGCGAAAAAGATTGCCATCCAGCCGAAAAACGCGCTCCACAAGTGCCGCACGTGGTGGTAGGCCGCATCGTTGTCTTTGAAACCCAGGGCCTTATTCGTAAAACCTGTCACAATCTCGAAAAAGCCGCCGTAGAGGTGCATGTTGCCATCGGGTATGTTCAACGCGGCCGTGTCTTTTCCAAAAGTGCTGTAATAATTGACCAGTTTGTTGGAGTAATCCACCTGATACTTGTCGTCAGCATTGACGCCGGAGCCCATGGCCAGCCAAAGCATGACGAGCAGGGCGAAACCGGCTACGCCGAAAAATATCTTGCGCAGACCGGCGTCGGACTCGATTTCGGGCCGCGCCAGCCAGTCGCGGATCGGCGTTTCGGCTTTGGGAGCGGATGTGGGTGCTGTAGGGCGGTTTTGCGGCCGGGGGTTGGGTTTGCCGGATTTTGCCATAAATCAGGAGGTGGTAGTCGGACTATAATGACGGATCAGGGCCGCAAGGTAAGAAGTTTTGGCAGCTCCCGTCAATGACCACCCTGCTTGTAAAAGTACCAAACCATGGCCGCGGCCAAAAGCAGCAGCAACAGCATCAGCGCTACCGTGCCAAGTTGCAGGAAACGAATGCCCCGCCGGCGGCCCCGCTCCCGGCGCCGGTTCTTTTTTTCGAGTCGCTGTTCCAGCTTTTGCCAGACCTGCTCCGAAGGACGCTCCTGCAGTTTGGACTCGTTTTCTTTGAAAAAATCAAAAATATCAGGCATTGTTGATGGTGTTGGGTATTGGGTTTTGGGTTTTGGGGGGCGGTCGGGGTTGATCAAAAGATACCTTTGGATTTGAGCAACTGCCGCAATTTTTCCTTGGCAAGGATCAGCTGCGATTTGCTGGTGTTGATGCTGATACCAAGCGTATCGGCGATTTCATGGTGTTTGAAGCCTTCGATGACGTACAGGTTGAATACGGTGCGGTAACCGGTGGGCAATTTATCGAGTAATTCGAGAATTTCCCGCGCCGACAATTCGGCCTCGATGGAAAACCCGTCGGTCGAATCGGGGTGCATCAGTTCGTCGCCCGGAAAAAGCAGCAGATTGCTTTTCCGGAGTTTCATCAGCGATTCATTGACGACAATTTTGCGAATCCAGCCCTCGAAACTGCCGGCGCCCGAATAACTTTCGATTTGATCAAATACTTTGAAAAACCCGCTTACGAGCGCCTCCTCGGCGTCTTCCCGCGAACGAAGATAGCGCCGGCAAACGCTGAACATCAGCGGGGCGTAACGATCGTACAGCCATTTTTGGGCTGCGCGATCCTGGGCTTTCAGCCGGTCGAGGAGTTCGGCTTCGTTCACGGTAGTGATTTTTTGTTGATACAGACGGAAAGATGCGGCCTTCCCCGTTTTTTGGCGGGTATCTGGAAAAATAAATTTGCCTTTGCCGAAACCTTACCTTTGCGCCTCAAAAACAAAACTACCCGTGCAACTCATCGACGGCAAATACCGGTTCGACGGCGGCATCGATCCGCTCGACCTTTGCAAAACCTACGGCACGCCGCTGTACGTCTACGACGCGGCGATCATGCGCCGGCAGTACGAACGCCTTACCCAGGCATTTCCCTACCCCAAACTGCACATTCACTACGCCTGCAAGGCGCTGACCAATCTGGCGGTCATGCGGCTGTTCCGCCAATGGGGCGCAGGGCTCGACTGCGTTTCCATCGAGGAGGTGCAACTCGGTCTGCTGGCGGGTTTCCCGGCAGCAGACATCCTGTACACCCCCAATTTCGCCGGCGCCGACGAATACGAAGAAGCCGTCCGGCTGGGCGTCAAGATCAATATCGACGCCCTTCCCATGCTCGAAAACTGGGGCCTGCACCACCGCGACGTGCCGGTGTGCATCCGCATCAACCCGCACCTGATGGCCGGCGGCAATGAAAAGATCAGCGTGGGGCATATCGATTCGAAATTCGGGATCAGCATCCACCAGTTGCCGCACGTGCTGCGCGTTGTGGAAAGCCAGGGCCTCCGCATCGAAGGTTTGCACATGCACACCGGCTCGGACATTCTGGATGTCGACGTCTTTTTGCGCGGGGCTGAAATTTTGTTCGAAGCGGCCAGAAAATTCCCCGATTTGCAATACATCGACCTGGGCAGCGGCTTCAAGGTGCCGTATAAAACCGACGATATCGAAACGGATGTGGAAGAACTGGGTGAAAAACTCAGCCGGCGTTTTACCGAATTCTGCGCCGAATACGGTCGTGAACTGACCCTGATGTTCGAGCCGGGCAAATTTCTGGTGAGCGAGGCGGGCTATCTTTTTGCGCGTTGCACGCTGGTCAAACAAACGACGTCCACGGTTTTCGTGGGGCTGAATACCGGACTCAACCACCTGATCCGGCCCATGTTTTACGGCTCCTACCACAAAATCATCAACGTCACCGAGCCGCAGTTCAAACCCCGCATCTACACCGTGGTAGGCAATATTTGTGAAACGGACACCTTCGGGGTCGATCGCCGCATCCCGGAAGTTGTGGAGGGCGATATTCTCTGTTTTTACAACGCCGGCGCCTACGGCTGGATGATGGCCTCCAACTACAACTCCCGGCCGAGGCCCGCCGAAGTGCTGCTGCTCGACGGCAAGGCGCACCTCATCCGACGACGCGAAAGTCTGGAAGATTTGACCCGCAACCAGATCGCGGTCTGATTGCGGGTCGATTTACATTTACATTAAACCAAAAATTTTGGCGTATTTCAGCATTTCGCCCGGGTTGCTGATTTTCAGTTTTCCGGTCATCATGGCCATCATCGGGTTGAGGTCGCCGCTGACGAGTTTGGAAAACGATTCGGCGGAGGTTTTCACCACACAGGAAGCATCGCCTTCGAGGCCCTCGGACACGCTCAGTTTGCCGTCGGCCAGCCGGACGGTATAGTGGCCGGAGTCGGCGACTTCAAAGTGAAAAAGAGTGTTCAGGCCTTCCAGGGCGTCGGGATTGGCTTTTTGCGGGAGGGAAAACAGAAATTCTTTTGCGTCGATCATCTTTACGGACTTCAAATTGGGTTAACACAGGTCAAATTACCTTCGCCCAAAGGTAAGCCCTCCTTCTCGATACGAATTTGTTCCGCCCAAAAGTTTATCTTTCATTTACACCATGTACTTCATCCGCTTTTTTTCCTTGCCGCTTATGTTGTTCGTCCTTGCCCTGGGCTGCAAATCAGGCCCCCAGCTGACCAATGCTCCTGCTGCCGTTCCTGCTGTCGAAGGGAAACCTATCGCGCCGTTTTTCGATTGGCAGGGGCACCGGGGCTGCCGGGGTCTGTTGCCTGAAAATACCATTCCGGCTTTCCTGCGCGCCGCCGAAATACCAGAAGTGACCACCCTTGAACTCGACCTGGCCATTTCAAAAGACAACAAACTGATTGTCAGCCACGAGCCCTGGTTTCATCCCGAAATTTGCCGGCTGCCCAACGGCGACACCATTCCGCAGGCAGATGCCGAACGCCACCTGCTCTATCAGATGACGCAACAGGAGATAAAAGCCTGGGACTGCGGCTCCTGGGGGCACCCGCGTTTTCCGCAGCAGCAAAAAATGAAAGCGTTCAAACCCGCTTTTCGCGACGTCGTGTTCGCCGTGCGGCGCGCCCACCAGGAGCGCCCGATCCGCTGGAATATCGAGATCAAAAGCGAACCGCAATGGGACGGCCTGCGGCACCCGCCGGTGGCGGAATTTGCGCGACTGGTCGTCGACGAAATCCGTTTTTTACACATCGACTCGATGGTCACCGTGCAATCGTTCGACGTGCGGGCTTTGCAGGAAGTGCATAAACTGGCGCCCCAAATCAAACTCGCTTTGCTCGTTGAAAACCAGAACGGCTTCCAGTGGAACCTCGACGCGCTGGGGTTTCAGCCCGCGATTTACAGCCCGTACTACGAGTTTGTCGACAAAAAACTGGTCGAGGATTGCCACAAACGCGGCATTTACCTGATTCCCTGGACGGTGAACGACAAGGCTGCCATGCAAAAACTCATCGACCTGGGGGTCGACGGGATCATTACCGACTATCCGAATCTGATTGCGGGACTGGGCAGGTAAGCCGCCCTAAGTCGTGGAAAGTTGCTCCTGGGCCGCCAGCAGATACAACACGGCCATGCGGATGGCCACACCGTTTTCAACCTGCTGGAGGATAATGCTGTGCGGGCTGTCGGCCACGTCGGAGCTCAGCTCAACGCCCCGGTTGATCGGTCCGGGGTGCATGATGACGATCTCGCGGTCGAGTTCGTCGAGCATTTGCCGGGTGATACCGAAGTACTGGTGGTATTCGCGCAGGCTGGGGAAATACTTGATATCCTGCCGTTCGAGCTGGATGCGGAGCACGTTGGCGACGTCGCACCAGCGGAGGGTATCGCGCACGTCGTAGGATACTTCCACGCCCAGTTCGCGGTAATGGTGCGGGATGAGGGTGGGCGGCCCGCAGACGCGCACTTTTGCGCCGAGTTTCTGCAGGCAAAAGACATTGCTGAGCGCCACGCGGCTGTGCAGGATGTCGCCGATGATGGCTACGTTTTTACCCGCCACGTCGCCCAGTTTTTCGCGGATGGAAAAGGCGTCGAGCAGGGCCTGGGTGGGGTGTTCGTGGGTGCCGTCGCCGGCGTTGACCACGTTGGCCGGGATGCGTTGCGACAGGTACACGCAGGCGCCGGGCGCGGGGTGGCGCATCACGACCATGTCGACTTTCATGGCCAGGATGTTGTTGACCGTATCGAGCAGGGTTTCGCCTTTGCTGACGCTGGATGAGGAAGCGGCGAAATTGACGATATCGGCGCTCAGGCGGCGTTCGGCCAGTTCGAAAGAAATGCGGGTACGGGTACTGCTCTCGAAAAAAATATTGGCCACGGTAATATCGCGAAGGGAAGGCACTTTTTTGATCGGCCGGTTGATCACCTCTTTAAAGTTGTCGGCCGTTTCAAAAATGAGCCGGATGTCGTCGGCAGTAATATCCTTGATACCGATCAGGTGGCGCGTCGAGAGTTTTTTTGACATCAGGTAAATGTGTTTTTTTTAAAGAAACACCCCGCTTGGACGATCAGGCGGGGTGTTTTTTATCAAAAAGGAGAATTTCGTCAACTCCGTGATTTTCTTTCCAATGGACTTTCACGTAGGCTTCGTCGAGTGCGTCGACGCTGATACCCACGTAGTCGGCCTGAATCGGCAACTGGCGGTTGAAACGGCGGTCGACCAACACGAGCAGTTCCACCACCTGGGCGCGGCCATAGTGTTGCAGGGCGGAAAAAGCGGCCTGAATGGTACGGCCGGTATAGAGGACATCGTCGACGAGCAGCACTTTTTTACCGGCCACGAGGAAATCCATGTCATTCGGGTGCGGCGCCAGGGGTTTGTCGTGCAGGCGAAAATCGTCGCGGTAAAAAGTAATGTCGAGTTTGCCGTAGGGAATGTCAGGATTGCCGGTCAACGCGGTCAGGCGGGAATGGATACGGTCGGCCAGCGCCACGCCGCGCGGCTGGATACCGACTACACAGGCGTCGGCGAAGTTGTCCCAGTCCTCGATCAACTGGCAACAAAGCCGCTCGATGGTGAGCGCGAATCGGTCGGGCGAAAGCAACAGTTTTCCGGTTGACATGACGGCGGCAAAGGTAAGACAAATGCTCTTAACAAACTTTTAAGAGTCGGCTCTTTTAAACCCTTCCCTACCCTTTCGGTCTATTGTTCAGTTCCCGGCCGGAACGACATCAACAAAAACTACGAAACACACATTCACCCAACAGCATTCCATTCCGACTATGAAAAAGTCTCTCTTTTATTTCGCTCTTTTGATCTTCTCCGCCGCCACTGTTTTTACCGCCTGTGATAAAAAAGACACAGCCAAAGAACTTGAGCAGGACATCATGACCTCCGAAGACCTGGCCGAAAACGAAGATTTCGACCAGCAACTCGACTTCGACGCCGACATCGCCATCGAAGAGCTCGGCGGCTCGGCGACCTGCCCCGCGGTTACCATGGATCAGCCCTACGGTACCTGGCCCAATACCATCACGATCGATTTCGGGACCGGCTGCGATTTCAACGGCCGATTTTTTACCGGTAAAATTATCATCAGCCAAACAGCCGATATTCTGACGCCCGGCGCCGTGCGCACCCGGACCTTCGACGGCTTCTCGGTAGATGATATCCAGATTGAAGGCACAAAAACCTGGACCAACAACGGTCTCAACGGCGATGGCAACTGGTCGTACACCAAAACCGCAACCGGTATGAAACACCGCTTCCCCGACGGCAGCTCCCGCAGCTGGGACGCTACGCACACCAGCGTGCTGTTCGAAGGCACCGGCACGCTGACGCACTGGGACAATGCCTGGAGCACCACAGGCTCCGCTACGGGCATCAACCGCGCCGGCAAGGCCTACACCGCCACCATCACCCAACCGCTGATCAAACGCGCTACCTGCCGCTGGATCTCCCAAGGCGTGGTCGAATTCACCCGCGACGACCGCTCCGCCTCGCTCGATTTCGGCGACGGCTCCTGCGACCGCTTCGGCACCCTGACGACCGACAACGGGAATACGGTGACGATTCGGCTGCGCCAATAGTTTTTTTAATGTGCTAATGTGCTAATGTGCTAATGTGCTAATGTGCTAATGTGCTAATGTGCTAATGTGCTAATGTGCTAATGTGCT
>JADZFP010000272.1 GCA_020849825.1 Saprospiraceae bacterium | reverse complement strand
GTAGAGGATTACTCATAGCAATTTTTTGTTTGGCAGAACGGACTTTTTTTTCTGCCGACCGTTTTGGGTTAAGTAATTGTAAAGGCCTGTTCCAAAAGATAATTTGGTGTGCGGCAAAATTTTTACGCTCTGTAAAGTAAGGACATGCAAAACAACTTTTTCCCCAATTTGCTAAAAATGTCGCAACAATCGCTTGGCGCCACCTTGGTGTTTACATCCCTTAACTTTGCACCTGTATTGTGAACCGAAGATGAATAACGGCCGTATTTCGCTGCTTTTAGCCTGTATTTTTCAACTGATCGCTGTATCGGCGCTAACGGCGCAGGGTAAAAGCGATTTTTTGCCCGGGCGCTTGCTGCTCAGTTTGCCCGATTCCATTCATCCGGAGCATCTGGTCGAACGATACGCCACTGTTGAAAAATACGACTCCCTCCCGGCGCCCATGCGCCTGACACGGATGATGAACGTATGGCTGGTCTTCTGCGAACCGACGCCCACTGCCACCCTGGCTGCACTGCAATGGTACCGCCAACAGCCCGAAGTGCTGGCCGCCCAAACAGATCATATCCTGCAACTCAGGTCCTCTTCGCTGACGATACCCGACGACCCGCTGTTCGCCAATCAATGGCAATACCTTAATTCCGGTGCAGGCGGCGGCCTTCCCAATGCCGATCTGGATGCGCCGGAAGCCTGGGATCTTGGCACGGGCGGTTTGACGGCTGCCGGAGATACTATCGTACTGGCGGTGATCGACGGCGGATTCGATGCCGGCCATCCCGACCTTTCCCCCAACCTGTGGGTGAATTGGGCCGATATTCCCGACGATCAAATCGACAACGACGGGAACGGCTTTGCCGACGACCGACGCGGCTGGAACGTATATGCTCAGAACGACCAGATTTCGGGCCTCCTGACTACGCACGGCACGCCCGTGAGCGGCATAATCGGCGCAAGGGGCAACAACGGCATCGGCGTCAGCGGGGTCAACTGGCAAACCAAGATCATGTGCGTCGTTGGCAGCGGCCTCGAATCGTTTATTCTTTCCGCTTACGATTACGTGTGGCAGGAGCGACGCCTTTACAACCTGAGCAACGGCCAGAAAGGCGCTTTTGTCGTAGCCGTAAATTGTTCATGGGGCATTAACTACGGCCAGCCCGATGACTCGCCCTTGTGGTGCGCAGCATTCGATACGCTGGGATCGGTCGGCGTACTCTCCGTGGCTGCAACCGCCAATTTGCCAATCGACGTCGACCAGTGGGGCGATTTGCCCACCACTTGCCCGAGCGATTATCTGGTCGCGGTAACCAGTCTGAACCAGTCGGATCAAATAGCGCCCAACGCTGCATGGGGCGCCGGGCACGTCGATTTGGGCGCTTATGGCGACGGCGTGTTCACAACCGCTTCCGGAAGCAACTACGCCTATTTTAGCGGTACTTCTTTTGCCGCGCCTCATGTGACCGGAGCCGTCGGGCTATTGTATTCGTCCGACTGCCCCGAACTGATCGCATTGGCCAAAACAAACCCCTCGGCGGCGGCATTCGAAGTAAAAATGAAACTGCTGGAAAATGCGGCGCCCAATGCAGCGCTGACCGGCGTCACGGCGAGCAACGGACGACTTAATTTGTTCCAGTTGCTCGACAACGAGGCGCAAACCTGCAGCGATTGCCCGGCGCCTTTCGCACTTTTTGCCGACCCCGTTTCCACCGAACAGGCTGTTTTACAATGGCAAATACCCGGCAATGCAACCGCCGCCGCTTTGCGCTGGCGCCCCGTGGGCCAGGCTTTGTGGAACGAACTGGATGGCATCGGCGCTCCTTTTGTACTTTCCGGACTCAGTCCTTGTCAGTCGTATGAATTTGCCCTGCAATCCGCATGCGGGAATGGAACCGGCAGTGGATGGACAGCCCCCGTGCTGTTTCAAACCGATGGCTGCTGCACGCCGCCCGCGCAAGTTTGGTTTAGCACGATTACCGCCTACCACGCGTTGGTACACTGGACGCCCGTCACCGCTGCCAGCGGTTACATGCTGCAATGGCGACCCCAAGGGAGCGATACCTGGGCTTCGGTTCAACTGTCCGATACGACGAGCGGAAGTTGCCTGGGTTTGTTGCCCTGCACCGGTTACGAATTGAGGTTGAAAACCCTGTGCAACACCGATACAGCCCTTTTTTCTGCCTCCTATTTCTTCACGACAACCGGCTGCGGCGCCTGCACCGACGCCTCGTACTGTACTGCGGGGGGGCTTTCGGCCAGTACTGAATGGATCGCCGGCATTCAGATCGGCGCCTGGTCGCACAATTCGGGCGGGTTTATCGGCTACCAGGCTTTTACCGGCATTCAATCCGATTTGCCGGTTTTGTTGCCATTGTCGCAAATACCGGTCACCATCTGGCCGGGTTATGCCGGCTCGGCCTCGAAGGTGTTTTTGCGCATCTTCGTCGACTTCAATGCCGACGGCGATTTCGACGATTGGGGCGAGTTGGCATTCGACCCCGGTTTTGCCGTCGACGTGGCTTACAGCGGTTTTTTGCAAACACCCGATTTTTGGGCATTCGGCCCTACAAGGCTGCGCATCATGTTGAAATTTAAGGAAATGCAGGGTGTTCCGCCGGCTGCTTGCGAATGGTTTCCTTTCGGACAGGTAAAAGATTATTGCGCACAACTCAACACGGGAGGATTGGAAACCACGAGTTCGGCCAGCCAGCCGCTTGTCCGCGTATTTCCCCAGCCGGCCAACGAACAGGTCTGGCTCACTATGGAGGATTTTCCCGGTAAAAACATCGAGTGGGCAGTGTGGAGCGCGCAGGGTAATTGGCAGTACCGGGGAGCGGAGTCATTGACAGACAATACTTTACAAATCTCAACCGCCGACTGGCTGCCGGGCGTTTATTTGTTCAGTATCCAATCCTGCAACAAGCGGTATCAGGGAAAAATCATCAAAATCTAGGCAGGGCTCAGTCCATATCGTTGAAAAACTTCCGGATTTCCGTGGCTTCCTTGGCTTTGATGCGGCCGGCGAGCACCAGACGGATTTCGCGCCGGCGGGCGGCGGATTCGTACAGGTTTTGTTCTTCGCTCGACAAAGGCAACACCGGCGGCACGGGTATCGGATTTTTGCGTTTGTCGTCGAGCGCGACAAAAGAAAAATAGGCGTGGTTGCAGCGGCGCGGATTTTGCCCTTTGATGTCGTTGGCAAAGACCTCAACGTAAATTTCAACG
>JADZFP010000271.1 GCA_020849825.1 Saprospiraceae bacterium | reverse complement strand
TAATGCGGTGAAACATGCGAATGGCCGGGATTGGTGGATTGTATTAGGAGAACAATACAATGACAATTATTATTGTTACTTACTGGACACGAATGGCGTAAGTATAGTGAACAATTATTATGCACCCTGGCTAGGTTCTGATCAGTACCCCGGCATTATTTGTTTTTCTCCCGACGGCCGCAAAATGGTTCGCAGCGGTCATGGCGCACCTGCCGGCTTCCGGGTTTATGATTTTGATCGTTGCAGCGGACAGATATCGAAGGCTGTTGATGTCGTGATACCGGAGGAGGAGTCCTATGTCGACTGGGCCTGCTTTTCGCCCAATTCGCGTTATTTATACCTGACCAACCAAGTCTCCCGCCTGTATCAGTACGATACCTGGGCGTCCGACATCAGCGCCTCGGTGCAGTTGATCGGCGAGTACGACGGGTTTTTGGCCGATTACAATGTACCCACAACGATGTTTACCATGACCTTGGCGCCCGACCAGCGCATTTATATGTCGGCCAATAACGGCGTACGTTACCTGCACACCATCCATCGCCCCGACGAGCCCGGCCCTGCTTGCGACTTTCGCCAGCATGACTTTGTAATGCATGCTCTTTTTCCGTTTTTCTTGCCCAACATGCCCAACTACCGGCTCTACAACGAACCCGGCAGTGTCTGCGACACCCTGGGTGTGCAACCGCCTATAGTCGCCCAATGGTACAGCGAGCCGGATAGCATGGCGGGGCCCACGACGCTGACATTAACGGATATTTCCTACTTCCAGCCCACGTACTGGCACTGGTCGTTCGGCGACGGCGATACCAGTTTGTTGCAGTCGCCCGCCCATGCTTTCCCTTCGGCGGGCGAATACAATGTGTGCCTGATCGCCTGCAATGAAGCCGGGCTGTGCGATACCCTGTGCCGTACGATACAAGTCATCGAAGCGGTCGGTACCCCGACACTGGAGCCCGAGTCTGCCTTCGAGGCCCGGTTGTGGCCCAATCCGGCGCGACAACAGGCCTGGCTGGGGCACGAGGGCCTTGCTTCTGGGATGTTTGTTTTGTCAAATATGTCCGGGCAGCCGGTATATCAACGCGGCATATCGCCGACAAAAGGCGTCGACAGGATCGAGCTGGGGAACCTGCCCGGCGGTATTTATTTTTGGCAAATAAGGTCGGTGAATGGAACGGTAAAAAACGGGAAACTGCTGATTCAGCGATAAGGACGCGATTAAACAGGAGTCATCCCGATATGAAGGGATGACTTCCCGTTTAATCAAGCTTTTATTTCCCTCCCTGGCTGCGCACCATGTCCATCTGGTTGAGGGCCATGAGTTCTTTCAGGGTTTTTTGCATACCTTCCGTGGAGCCGTCGAGGAAAATGATATTGCCTTTGCCGTGCTCGGTGAAGTTTTTGATGGCTTCCGTCCACATCGAGAAGAGGATGACGGAAGTGTCGAGCTGGGCGTCGCGCATTTCCTTGGCGGCCTGGCTCATGCCTTTGGCGACCTCTTCGCGGAACAGGGCCACGGCCTGGCCGCGCATCTGGGCGGCGGTGCGTTCGGCTTCGGCGGCAATTTTGATGGCGTTGCCATCGGCCTCGGCGGCTTTGGTTTTGGTGATGAGCAGCGCCTGGCCTTCGTTCTCTGCCGCGGCTTTGAGGTTGTTGGCGGCTACAATTTTCGACATAGAGCGCATCACCTCGTCGTCGAAAGTGATATCGTTGATTTGCAGGTCGATGAGGTGGTAACCCCAGTCTTCGAGCATGTGGTCGAGGTTGGTTTTGACCGCCTCGGTGATCTCGCGGCGCAGGCTCAGGATTTCCTGTTGCTTTTTCGTGGCGACAAAGGCGCGGATGCTGCCCTCCACCGTACGGGTGAGCGTGGCCATAAAATCGCGGTCGCTGACGAAGCGGAAAGCCACCTGTTTGACGGTCTCCTCATTGTTGTTCAATACGGAAAAAAGGAGCAGTGAGGTAAAATGCACGTTGGCCTGGTCGATCGTGACAGCCTGGAACGTGAGTTCCGCTGCCCGGTTTTGTACGGAAATGCGTTTAAAAACAGTCTCGATGAGCGGTATCCGGAAATTCAAACCTGGATAAAGCGTGCGGTTGTATTTGCCAAAAATGGTCGTGATGGCCACAGTGCCTTGTTGAACGGTAAGCACGCTCAAAAAAATCAGGACTACGACGACAGGAAGAACGTAGGTAAGCATGGTATGGACTTTTTAAATTGGTAAATGGTTTCGACTTTGCTAATGCTGGTCACCGGAATTTCGGTAACAACCCAATTAATTTGCAGCCATGAAATTAGTACGAACCTTGCTGACGGCAGCCCTCTTGCTGCTATTTTTCCAAAATTATGCCCAAACCCTGCGCGGCGTCGTGCGCGATGCCGCAACCGGCGAAACCCTGGCCGGCGCCCGCCTGAGCCTGCGCACCGCCCCGGGGCTGACACCCCTGACCATCCACAGCGACTCCTCCGGCGCGTATGTTTTCTCCGATGTAAAGCCCGGTTATTACCTGATGGAGGTCGAGTACGACGGCTACCAACCCATGATTGTGTGGGATATCGATATCGTGGCCGGCAAAGAAACCGTGCTCGACGTGGCCTACAACCAGTTGTACAGCCTGCCCGAGCTCAGCATCTCCGCCCGCGCCGAACAGGGCCACCGCCCGATGCCCCTGCTGGGCGTCGTGCCCCTGAGCGGCGTGCAGACCGAGCGCGTGCCCGCCACTTTTTTCGACCCGGCTCGACTCGCCCAGGCCTACCCCGGCGTGAGCGGCAACGACGACCAGGCCAACGGCCTCATCGTGCGCGGCAACAGCCCGGCGGCGCTCCGCTGGCGCCTCGAAGGCCTCGACGTGGTCAATCCCAACCACCTGCCCAATGCCGGCACCATCGCCGACCGGCCCACCGCCGCGGCCGGCGGCGTGCTGATGTTCTCCGCCCAACTACTCGACCAGTCAGCGCTGCTCACAGGCGCCCTGCCCACCGGCTACGGCGACGCCATGGCCGGCACCATGGATATCCGCCTGCGCCCCGGCAACGATCAGCGGCACGAATTCACCGCCCAGGCAGGTCTGCTTGGCCTCGACATGGCCGCCGAAGGCCCGCTGACCGGGCGCGGTAAAAGCAGTTATCTGGTCAATTACCGCTACTCCACCGTGGGCCTTTTGGGGCAAATGGGCGTCAATTTCGGCGACGAATCAATTTCTTTTCAGGATCTGTCAATCCACCTGGCTGCACCCCGGACCCGGGCCGGCGATTTTCGCGTATTTATGATGTGGGGCAATTCGGACACTTATTTCGACCACAAGCCCGACAGCGCGTCCATCGAGATCAACAAAGACATTTTCAACATCGATTATATCTCCGAAACGCTCATCGTGGGCGCCAGCTGGTACAAAAAACTCTCCAAACGCAGCTGGATTCGGGCCGCCCATATCCATTCCGGCCAAACCAACGAACGCGTCGCCGAATCGGGCGGTATTGCCTACGGCGAATTTCAAAAAGACTATTCCGACGAGGATATCGCCGCCACGGCGCTCAGCCTGGGCCACCAACTGACCCCTGGCCTGCGCCTGGAAGAGGGCCTGAGCTATGTTTTTCGCGATTATCTCTACCAAACGGCCCGCGATATCCGCATCAACGGCGACTCGTATCAGGTGGAAACCCTGCAACCCTGGACACAGCTCAGCTGGTCGTCGCCATCCGGCCAAACCACCCTCACCGGCGGTCTGCATGGCTTGTGGTGGCTGCAAAATCAGGTCCGCGTCGAGCCGCGCCTCAGCGCTGTACAACGCTTCGGAATCCACCACACCCTGAGCGCCAACTGGGGCCTGCACAGCCAGACGCCGTTCTGGTGGCAATGGGATTATAAATACGACAACCGGCTCATCCGCTCTACGCAGGCCGCCCTGCGCTATGCCTGGCTGTCGACCGATGCGGGCTGGCGATTGGGCCTCGAAGTCTTTGGCCAGCAGATCGCCGATGCCGTGGCGCTGCCCTATGCCGGCGGGCGGATTTCTTCGCTCAACGAAAGCGAAGCGCCTTTCCCGTACTATTTTGGCGACAGGAGCCCTTCGGAAGGCCGCAACTACGGGGCGGAAGTGAGCAGTGAAAGGCGCTTCAGCCGGGGTTGGTTTTTATTGGCCAATGCTACTTTTTTCCGCGCTGAAACCCGCGTGGAGGGCGGCGACTGGACAGGCGCTCGCTGGGACCTGGGGCGTATCCTGCATCTCGGCGGCGGCAAAGAATGGCGCAGAACGGCCGGCGACGAGCGCTTCAAAACCTTCGGCTGCAGCGGCCGCATCAGCTGGTCGGGCGGCTTGCGCGCACTGCCCATCGACCTGGCCGCTTCACAGGCCGCCGGCGCAACGGTCTACGACGCCAGCCGGGGCTTTTCGGAACAACAACCCGACTTTTTCCGCCTCGACGGGCGCGTCTACTGGCGCACAAGCGTGGGCGATCGGCGCAACAGCACCTTCGCCCTGGATTTTCAGAATATGACTTTGCGGGAAAATGTCGCCTACCGCTATTATGATGCCTGGACGAGGCAGGTGGAGACCAAACTGCAATTGATCCTGGTGCCGAATTTGAGCTGGCGACTGGAGTTTTGAAAGGCGAAGGACAGGGCGACAGGTGTAAAAAAAAGACAGGATGGACAAGATTTACAGGATAAATCGGCTTTGTCGCCTGAGGTTCATCCTGTGCATTCTGTCCACCCTGTCGAATATTAAGCTGATCTAAATTAAGTGGTTAAGCGTATTTTACAGCCTTACTTCTTCGCCTTCGAGGCTTTTCCCGTCGCTTTTTTCGCTTTGGCTTCGCCGGCATCCGGGTTGACCGGCAGGTGGCCGGCGGCTGCGTCGCGGACGTAGGTGCCCCAGGTCAGGTTGTTGCCGCCTTCCACGTGCGAAAGGGCTTTTTCGATAGCCATTTTCGCGGCGTGCTCTACGACCCATTCGAAGTTTTCCTCGCCGACCGAGTGAATATCGGCGTCGGGGGCGGGGTTGCAGAAGTCGATGGCGTAGGGGATGCCGTCGCGTACGGCGAACTCGACCGTGTTGAAGTCGTAGCCCAGGGCGAGGTTGAGGCGCAGCACGTAGTCGTGCATCTGGTCGAGCAGGGCTTTGGAGGCCTTGTGGTCGGCCACATAGCGCAGGTGGTGCGGGTTGCGCGGCTCATAGTCCATGATGCGCACGTATTTGCCGCCCAGGCAGTAGCAGCGGAAGTAGGAGTCGAACTCGATGGCTTCCTGCAGGAGCATGACGAGCGTGTTGGTCTCGTTGTAGTCGCGGAAGAACTCGTCGTAGTTGTGGATTTTGTACACGTTTTTCCAGCCGCCGCCCGAGTGGGGTTTCATAAACAGGGGGAATCCGCCGAGGTATTCGATCATTTTTTCCCAGTCGAGCGGGTATTTAAGGTTGCGGAAGCTCTGGGCGCTGGTATCCGGCGGCATTTCCTTGGAAGGCAGCAGGATGGTGCGGGGCACCGGCACGCCGACTTTGGTGGAAAGGCAGTTGTTGAAGAATTTCTCGTCGGCGCTCCACCAGAACGGGTTGTTGAGCACGGCGGTGCCGTTGAGGGCTGCGTTTTTGAGGTAGGCGCGGTAAAAAGGCACGTCCTGGCTGATGCGGTCGATCATGACGGCGTAGGGCGTGGGTTCGCCCTGCATGAGCTCTTCGACGAGTGTGCGTTCGGCTTGTACGCCTTTGACGTTTTTGGAATTAACGCGTTCGACGAAGGCTTCCGGGAAGCTGCTCTCCTTCCCGTGAAGGATTCCGATTTTTTTCATATAGCAATGGTCTGTTGTGAAGAATGGCGGGTTTCGCTTTGCGACAAAACTAACGCAAACGGCAACTTTCAAGGCAATCGCGGCCATTTTTTGAAAAAAAAATTACACGCCCGCTGCTAAGCGCAGATTTACCCTTCAGTCGTTATAGAGCGTCGCCGGCGCCTGTATTTTCAGCGGTTGGCCCACTTTCTGGATCATGGTATCGATCACGGCTTCCTGGCCCTGATAACGGGCGTAGAGGCGCACGGTGTAATTGCCCGGTTTGCGGTAGGTGTAGCGGAGTTTGCCCTCCACGAAGGGCTGGCGGCTGGCGCCGTCGCCCGGATCGATCTCGTAAATGGCGCCCTGGGCAAAATTGGTCATCTGAAAAGTATAGGGCGTACCAGCCTCCGAATCGGTATTGGAGCGCAGCAGATTGCCGGGAATGGCGGCAATGGGCCGCGAGGCCTGCGGATCAGCATTGCGGGCATCGGCATTCGACTTGGCCTGCAACAACGCGCGCTCGGCCGCCCGTGCCGCCGACTGACGAAAAAAATACAAACCGGCCAAACCGGCCAGGCCTACGCCCAGGACGATGAGCAATACGACGGTTTCGCGGTTCGATTTGCGGGGAACGGGAGTTTGTTCGTTCATATCCATCTTTATTTCAACGACAAAGATAAGTTGGGCGTGATTGGAATGATGAATGATGAATGATGAATCATGAATTAATTCCGATCGTTGTGTGTGCCTAAAATAGGTTGACTGATTAGAGTAACTTATGATTCTGTTTCAGGCTTGAAACTGAGTTGTAGTTGAAATGAATTTTCAACATATTGTTTATAG
>JADZFP010000270.1 GCA_020849825.1 Saprospiraceae bacterium | reverse complement strand
TGTTTGTGAGCCGGGAAAGAGCGGGAGAATTTAAGAACTGGCTGGGGGGTTGACCCAGGACAGACGCATGAACGCTGAATGGTCTCAATCAAAAATTCAAATTATTGATCATCAGTTGGATTACATGATCGCAGATTACATGATTGTAGATTGTTGAAGGTGTTAGCGTTGGCCGCTTTTCACTTGACTAAGTGTCGCGCTATACGCTAAGGATACTTCTTAAATCAACAATCTAAAATCATGCAATCATGTAATTTGACTTTGCAGGTGTTTATGCCTCAATTTATTGACCCATTTACCGAACCACCAGCCGCTCGACTGCCCACTGCCCCCCGTTTTGCACCCGTACCACGTACAGCCCCGGCGGCAGTCCGCTCAGCTCAACCCACTCGGAAGCCGTGCCCTCCGGCAGGGTCTTGCTTTGCAACAACCGCCCCTCCGAGCCGTACAATTGCAGGCTGCCGCCGGCCGAAGCGGACGTCGACAAATCGACGCGCACCCGGCCATTCGCCGGGTTGGGCGACAAGCGGAATCCCGCCGCTGTCGCCGAAGGCTGATGGGTCGCCACTGATTCGAGCAAGCCGCTGCGCGGGCCTGTGAGCACATTGCGCATGAGCTCGACCTGGCCTTTGGTAAACATATTCATGCAGTCTTCGCTGGCGTAGTCCATGTAATTTTCGATCAGGTCGGGCATGTCGGTTCCGTAAAACAGTTCCACCTGCGGACAGGTATTTTTGCTGATGTCGCAGTCGAAGTTCGACTGAGCATTGGCATAGGGCGTATCATCGACGCCGTCGCTTTGGTCGCAGTCGTTGGGGCCCAGCACACCGCCGTCGCCCCAGATGTGGCGCAGCCCGAGGTAATGACCCACCTCGTGCGTGGGCGTGCGGCCTTTGACGGTGAGCGTGCCGACGCCCGGAAATTCGAGCGGATTGGGGTTGTTGCTGCCGAAAGCGCGGTAATCGATCACCACGCCGTCTTCATCGAGGTTGGGCGCGCCCGAATCGGCGGGCCAGTGGGGCAGGTTGTTGGGGGGAAATGCGAAGCCGAGCACCTGGCCGATCACGATCGGGCCGAAGGCCAGCGGCTGAATTTTGCAGACCCAGATATTGAGGTAATGGTCGGTATCCCAGGCATCGCTGCCGCCCTCGTCGGTATGTTTGAGATTGCCCAGCAGGTCGGTACCCAACACATCGATCTCGAAGAGCGCAGTGGTTTGCACGCGCTCGATAGCGACGAGATTGAAATGGATATCGGCAGCGCCGGCAACCGGCTGAAAGGGCGGCCGCAGGTTGCCGGTATCGGCGTTGAGGCGGTTATAATCGGCGTTGAGCACGGCGATCTGGTCGTAAATGACGTCGTCGGAGAGGTTTTCGGCGGCATCTTTCCACACGACGTGCACCACGACGTTGATCGTGAGCGGGCCGCGCGGATGGGCGCCGGGCTGGCGGGCTTCGTCGAAAGCCGCGTCGAAGCCGGCGGCAAGTTCGGGGTGATGGGTGCGGACGATCTGGTTGAAGATGTCGTTGCCGCAAAGAATGGAGGGGGTTTGGGCATTTGCCGTGAGGCAGGGCAACAACAGGAGAAAAAGGCTGGCAAACGGTTTCATGAATGTAGTAAGGGTAGGTAAACGAATATTCAAAGGTAGGTTTGGCGCGGCGGGGGCAAGTGAAATTTCGGGGAAAAAGTCTCCGTATGGCTTTAAATAAAAAAACCGGCCGCCTGAGTGGCAGCCGGTTCGGTTTAAAATCTGAACGTAGAGAGAAAATAGTCGCCGGCGCGGTAGCCTTTAAAGGCTCGCATGTTTCAGCGAACGGTTACCCAGTGCCTGTACCGGGCGGGCGTTGTCGTGCTCCACGTCGTGGAACGCTTCGATTTGTTCGTGCGAAGCCTCGACGGGATGCTCCATCACCAGCCAGGTCACGATTTCCGAGCAAGGCGGCGTGGTAAGCGAACCGCCGTAGGTGTAGTAACTGCGATTGGAGGGCAGGCAATCCGATACGTTGAACGTCAGGTTGGCATCGTCGAAAGTGGCGTCTTTGGTGGCCGGCAAGTGCTCGATGAAGGGCTTGAGAAAGTTATTTTCGGCGCCCTCCTTGAAAAACACGCCAATCACGGCAAGTTTTCCGGTGCTTTCGTTTTTGTGTACGAAGTGCACTTCCATCGGGTACGAAACACCGCCTACGGTGTGCTCGCTGTGGGTGTGGAAGTGGTACTGGAGGAGTTTGTAGGTTTGGCCGCCCAGTGTGATTTCGCTGCCGGCATCGCAGTTGAACTGAACAGTATGGCCGTTATTGACGGCATGCGTCGCGGAAGCAACGAAATGTTCGCCGATAGCGGCCAGGGAGTTGTCGTCCATGGCGCCGGCAATGTCGATGGGCGACTGGGCAGCGCCGCCGCATTCCGTGTAGTCGATGCAGAGGTCTTTCCAGTGCTCGGGGCCGTCTTCGCCGGAATACTCCCAATGCACGCCATCGCAGGAAGGCAACGTGGTTTGTTTGTCGTCTTTGCAGGAAGTGAGGGTCAGGAAAGCGCCGCCGAGCAGCAGAAAACTGAGTTGAAATACATTTTTCATGTTAGATAGAGCAGATAAATGAAGGATGAAGGATAGTTCTTTAAGCAAAAGCCGTCGGTTGCGACACCGCCGTGCATTTACTTATGGGGAGATATGAGCACAGGAGGCAAAACGTGACAGCCTGAGGGAAAAAAATTTCTACCCCTTACCCGGTTTTGGTTTTTTTTGCGCTCCGATTATTTTTTTTATAAAAAGTGGTCACGTTTTGTTTCCCCATGTCATGTCATGAATGAAGACATTCAGAGTGCGTCACAAACCAGTGATTTTTCTTTACTCATCGCCCGGTTGAGGCGGCGGGACGAAAAAGCCTGGACGGATTTGGTCGGCTCCCTGCGGCAAGTCACTTTGCCTTGGCTGCGAAAGCGAATAGGGCGGCTGCCGGCTTATGCCGTCATGTCGGAGCAGGAGTTTGTTTTGGAAATTTTCTCGGAAAGCCTGTCGAGATTTTACACCCTGTTTGAAAAAGGCCGGTTTGAACAAGCCCGGGAATTGCAATCTCTCATGTTCAAAGTAGCCGAACTGACCCTGAAGGAAGGCTTCGCACGTTTGAAAAAAGAAGCGCTTATCTACCGGCCCGACGACCCGGCCGGTTTTCAAACGGTACAACAGGAACTGAGCGACTGGACGAACGACGACGAACTTGCCCGCCAACGCGCCCGCGACATCAGGCAAAAACTCCTCGAATTGAATGAAAACGACCGCGACCTGCTATGCCGCTTTTACGCCGGGGAGAAACTTGCCGACCTGGCCCGCGAAATGGAAGTCTCGGAAGAAAACATACGAAAACGCAAGCAACGCGCCTTCGATCGATTGAAACAACTGATCGGCATGGCGCAATTATTTCTGATTGGTAACCTATGGACCGCCCAACTATCGACCGTGACAATATAATCGAACGCTTCGTTTTAGGTCAACTGACCGACGCGGAACTCGATGCTTTCCTGACGTATCAGCTCTTTCACCCGGAAATCAAAACCGAGGTGGAAGCCCTGCGCGCAGTAGCAAAAACGGCCCGCGGGCTGACACCCTCCCGGCAAGTGAAATGGTGGCAAAAAAGGGGCATTCTAGTCGGTTTGCCGCTCCTTGCCGTCGTGCTGGGCGTGGCAGTCTGGCAGTTGGCCGGCCGCGGGCGCCAGCACGATGCTTCCCCTGCCCCTGCCGCTCCCCAACAAAAAAACGCGGAACCTCCCGCCCCCGCTCTCCCCGCCGATACAACCGAAACACGCCCCGAACCTCCAACATCCCATCAGATCGCGGCCGACTTCCGGCCCAATCCGCACCTGGAAGCGCTTCTGGGTCCGGGCAGGTTTCGCGGCAATGCCGACGAGCAGCCGGCCTGGGTAAAAACGCCCCCGGCCGAACAACAATGCGAGAGCGCCGCGACAATGTGCCGGATCAACCTCAGAGGCCAACTGCGCGGCAATATCGAGGCGATCAAACAGTTCCGCTGGCTACTGTTCTCCAACAAACCCGCCGATTTTACGGCCCTGCGCCCGATTCAAAGCGGTTCTTTTTCCATAAAAAACAACCCGGACCAGACCATCGGTATCGACGCCGGTATCAGCCTACGCCTTGCACCCGGCTTGTATTATTACCTGATTGAAGACGCCGAAAGCGGGGCAACCTACTTCACCGGCAAACTGACCGTCCGTTGACCCCAACTAGGCGCATATTCTAACGAATCAGCACAAACGCTGCCCAGAGCGCCGGCTGGTTGGGCGCTTCGCGGCGCATGTGGTTCTGGGCATACTGATAGGCGTCTGGAATGGTCGCGCCGCCGGCTTGCCATTTCCGGTAAAATTCGCGCATGAACAATTGGGTGAAATGATCGTCGACGCTCCACAGCGTCATTAGCACGTAGTGCGCACCGGCCACGCGGAAGGCCCTTTGGAGGCCATACACGCCTTCGTCCGACGACAATTCGCCCAGCCCCGTGCCGCAGGCCGAGAGCACCACCAGCTCGGTATGGCTCAAATCCATTCGCGCAATCTCGTCGGCCGTCAGGATGCCGTCTTCCTGGCCGGGCAGTATTTCCTTCCCGCTCCACACCCGGTTGGCGCCCGCGAGCACCATACAGGATCGAATAAGCGGGTTTCGGGCATCGACAAATCCCATACTCGCGTTGTCGTGTGGTTCGGGGTAAAAAAAGCCGTGGGTTGCCAGGTGAATGACGTAGGGTGAGCGACCCAGTTTGAAGGACTCTTCTGTCGCCGCAGAATCGCTCAATCGAACGACCTCGAATTGCCGGCTTTCTAAATAATATGCAACCTCGTTGGCCTCGTCCAGCGTGGCCGGCAGGTAAACCCAGGTCTGGCCGGCAGTACCGTTTCTGAACCCGTTAGCGGATACGCCGTTCAGCCTCGACTGAAAAGCGGACGCCTCCGGCCGCGTTGTGTTCGGGGCGATCGCTGCCGTACCGGCGCGGTCGTAATCGATTCCGCCAAAAACCCGGGCGGTCTTTGGGCCGGGCGCCGGCTCAAGCAATCTGCCCGAAACGAGATCGCGGGTGGAGCCCACCCGCACAATTTGCAAGCGATCAGAAAAAACCTCGTCGGGGCTCACGGGTACTGCGCTCATATTGATCAGGTTGAATTGGCCGTAGGGCGACAGGTACAAGCGCGAAACATTGGGCAAAAGGGGCAGTAGCGGCTGTCCAACAAGCCATTGCAGGTTGTCGGTTTTTTGAGCCGAATAGCCGTATGCCTTTCGCAAGGCCGTGGATTTGGGGAATGAGGCCGCCGGACCGAAATCGATAACTTTCGGGAACGTTGAATTTTTATGGATAAAAAAGCCGACCAGATGAAGGCTATCGTGCCAGGTAAAACCGCTGATTTCAAGCGCGGCTTCGCCGGGTTTCAGGGCGTTTTGTACGTCTTGCCAGTGAACGATCCGGCGGGCGTCGCGAAAAGCGTCCGAATGACGGGCCAGGCGGTTTTCAAGCAAGGTGGCGCGTTGTTGCAGGCTGTCGATATCAGGTCGGCGTTTGGCCGAGGGTTTTGCATATTGGGCGGTGAGCAAGGTTTGCAGGTCTTCCCATTCGGCAAATTCCCGACGGATTTCGGGGTCGGGAATATCGCGAAGCGATTGCATCATGCGGCGGCGGTTGTCAAAAAGCAGGTTTTTGGAAAGCAGCAGGTTGTCGTAGGCAATACCCGAAAAAACACTGTCCTGCGGAAATTGCCAGGCCAGTTGGTTGGCCAGTTCGACCAAAGGGTACAATTGCTGCGCGAGCCCGCGCTGTTCGGCTTCGCCCATTTGACTAAAATTCAGCCGCATAAATTCGGCGCCGTGTTCCGATGCGAATGCCAGATGCCGGGCACTTGGTTCCAATTGCCCGAGCTGCGCATAGGTTTCGGCCAGTTCGCGGTGTTCTACCCAGCCTTGCGGGGCATAAATGCCGTATGAACTTTCCCGCAGGGCGGCCATCTCCTCCCACATTTCAATGGCCTGTTCGGTGTGGCCGCCGGCTTTTTTCACAATGGCCAGGGAGAACAGGTAAGAGGCATACAGCACGTGCGTTTTGCCCAAAAGACTGTCGATGCGTTGCAGGGCATCCTCCAGGTAGCGGTCGGCCAGTTCGTATTGACCGAGTTTGCAGTAAACAACGCCGATTTCGCCCAGACACGAAAAGTAGTTGGGGTGATTTTTGCCGTTATTGGCCTCGTTGATGGCCAGGGCTTCCTGAAACAGGCCGAGCGCCTCTTCGAGGTGTCCGTTGCGCCGCTGCAAAACGGCGAGGTTGTACAAACGGGTGGCGTATTTCGGGTGTTTTTTGCCCAGCGAGCGGGCAGTAATATCGAGTGATTGCCGGTAATACGTGGCGGCCTGGTCGAAACGGCCGGTTTGTTCGCAGAGGATACCCGCGTTGTTGAGGAAAATGCCGTAGGTAGGGTCGTCTTTGCCAAACACCTCCGCGCTGGTGCTCAGCAATTCTTCAAAAGCGGCCATGGAAAGGTTGTACTCCTGCAGGTCTTTGTAAAGCATGGCCAGGTTGTTGAGCCGGGTAAGGTAGTCTTCGTGGCGAGGCCCCAGGTAGCTGGTAGCATGACGGAGAGCATCTTCCAACACCGGGCGGGCTTCCTGGAGTTTGCCGGCGTGGTGCAGGGTGGTGCCCAGGTTGTCGAGGCTCAGGCCGATAAGCGGGTGCGACGGCGGAAAATGCGTTTGAGCAAAAGTGTTAGCCTCCCCGGCCAGTCGGGCGGATTCAGTGTAATTCCCTTTGTTGAAAGCATCTTCCATTAAATGACCGATGGAGTCCCAGACGAGGCTGTCGGCTACAAACGTGGCCTCGGATTGCGCCTGCAGGCGGGAAGCAGCCAGAAAAATGGCTGCGCAGCACAGCATTTGCCGCAACAGCAACGGCAGGCAATCCGCTCCGGGAGGGCGGACGCCAAATTTGCAATAGTTCATGACGAAGGATGTTCTAAGATTGCAAATATGCGGCGGAGGAATGGGAAACGGTTGCCGAGCCTGATTTTGAGGCGATTATTGAGTATATTTTTTTAAAAATTTCAAAAACAAAAAGCCGCGCGGAGCATCCATTTCTCCGCGCGGCCTCTTGTTTGCAAGCCACCAATCAGGGTCTCAGTTGGCGTAGTCGCTCAAAAACTTCAAACGCAGCAGCTGAATCTCCTCCCAGGTAATTTCTTCGTCTTTGAGTTCCTGATAGGCCACGTCCACGTCGGGCGTTTCGGCTTCCTTGAAGTATTCGATGATGGTTTCGCGCACGTACTCGTCGGGTACGACTTTGTTGAGGTAGTAGTCGAGGCGGAGTTTGGTGCCCGAGTTGACGATGCCGTCGAGTTCTTCCATGAGTTCCTGGAAGCTGAGGTCGTTGGATTTGGCGATGTCTTCGAGCGGGATTTTGCGGTCGATGGACGTGATGATGTTGATCTTGGTTTTCGACTTGTTGGCCACCGTTTTGATGGTGATGTCCATCGGTCGTTCGATGTCGTTCTCTTCGCAGTATTTCTGGATGGCGTCGATAAAGGGTTGGGCGTATTTCTGCGCCTTGCCCTGCGACACGCCCGTGATTTTGCCCATGTCATCCATCGAAATGGGATACTGGGTCGCCATTTCTTCGAGCGAGGGGTCCTGGAAAATGACGTAAGGCGGCAGGTTGTGTTTTTTGGCCACTTGTCGCCGCAGGTCTTTCAGGATATTCATCAGGGTTTCGTCAAGCACGGCGGTACCGCCTTTTTCGTCGTCGAAATCGTATTCGCCGTCTTCAAAGTTGTGGTTGACTGTGATCTGGACCGGGAAGGGGTTTTGCAGGTATTTGCGGCCTTCTTCGGATACTTTCAGGAGGCCGAACTGTTCGATTTCCTTGTACACCAGGTTGTGAATCATGGCGTGCCGGATGACCGAGTTCCAGAAGTTTTCGTCGTTGTGCTCTTCGCCCACACCGAAGTTTTCGAGTTCGGTGAAACGGAAGTCCTTCATTTCCTTGGTTTCGCGGCCGAGGATGAAGTCGACGATCGTTTTCATCAGGTAGTTTTCGTTCAGTTCGAGGATGGAGGCGATCACGGCCTTCAGTTCCTCCTGCACTTCTACTTTTTCTTTGGGTGTGCGGCAGTTGTCGCACATTTTATGGCAGTTGTGCTCGTCGAATTCTTCGCCGAAGTAGTGCAGCAGGAAGCGGCGGCGGCAGGAAGCGGTTTCGGCATAGGCGACGACTTCCTGCATGAGTTGCACGCCCATTTCGCGTTCGGCGACGGGTTTGTCGCGCAGGAATTTTTCGAGCCTGACGATGTCCTGATAGTTGTAAAAAGCGATGCACTTGCCCGTCAGTCCGTCGCGGCCGGCGCGGCCGGTTTCCTGGTAGTAGTTTTCGATGGATTTGGGGATATCGTAGTGGATCACGAAGCGCACGTCGGGCTTGTCGATACCCATGCCGAAGGCGATGGTGGCGCAGATGACGTCGATTTCCTCCATCAGGAAGTCGTCCTGGGTTTTGGAGCGGGTTTTGGGATCGAGGCCGGCGTGATAGGGCGCGGCTTTGATATCGTTGACGGAGAGGACCTGGGCGAGGTCTTCGGCGGTTTTGCGGTTCTGGACGTAGATGATGCCCGATTCGTTGCGGAATTCCTCTTTGATCGTCTGGATGATCTGGCGGATCGTCTGGTCTTTTTTGATCTTCGGACGGATTTCGTAGAAGAGGTTGTCGCGATTGAACGACGAAACGAAGGTGTGTTCGCCTTCCATGCCCAGGTTTTTCAGGATATCCACCTGTACTTTGGGCGTCGCGGTGGCGGTGAGGGCGATGATGGGCACGCTGCCGGCGATGGCATCGAGCATGGCCCGGATGCGGCGGTACTCCGGCCGGAAATCGTGGCCCCATTCGGAGATACAGTGGGCTTCGTCGACGGCGACGAAAGAGATTTCCGAGCTCCGGAAGAATTCGATATTTTCTTCTTTGGTCAGGGTTTCGGGGGCGACGTAGAGCATTTTGGTTTTGCCGTCGCTGATGTCCTGCTTCACTTTTTTCATCTGCGCTTTGGTGAGCGAAGAGTTGAGAAAGTGCGCCACTTCGTCTTCATCGGAATAGCCGCGGATAGCGTCGACCTGGTTTTTCATCAGGGCGATGAGCGGGCTGATGATGATGGCCGTGCCGGGCAGCATAAGGGCGGGGAGTTGGTAGCAAAGACTTTTGCCGCCGCCGGTAGGCATAATCACGAAGGTATCTTTACCATCGAGCAGGCTTTGGATAATGGTGCGTTGTTCGCCCTTAAAGGCATCGAAACCGAAATAGCGGTGTAAGTTTTCCTGGAGGGTGTCGCGTTCAGTGGAAATCGCAGTCATCTTCTGATCTGTCAAGTTTGCGGGTCCTGTCGTTACGGTGCCTGAACGCTCAGGCGCGGGATACGATGGAATTATGATAAAAAGTCAAAAACTCGGGTGCTGCGGGAGACTGTTTATTGAGCCGATGAAGTTAGGAAAAATGCCAATTTCAAAGTATAAACAGGGCTTTTTTTTCGACTCCGGATCAGTTCCGTTGCACACGTCCGACTTTCGGAGGACAAAGGCCAATTTCCTTTGCCGCGAAAGCGGCTTTTATACAAAAAGCCCCGACTTTTGCGGGGCCTTTTTCAAAAAGCCGCCAAAGATAGTAAAAATGTTTTGGAATTACACGCGAATTTTCCATGCATTTTTTTGTCAAAACTATGTGACATTCGGGCGAATGTTTGGGCAGGCGCTCGGATTGATCGGAATTTCCAAATTTAATTTTGTACTAATTGGTCTTGAAAAAAAAATCCCCGATACTTGATACGGCTTGCCAAACCATTCGTATAGAAGCCGAAACATTATTGGCTCTGGCGGATAGCCTTGGCCAAACGCCGGATTTTGAATCCTGCGTAAAAGCACTGGCTGCCGGACATGGCAGACTGGTTATTACGGGCATCGGAAAAAGCGCCGTAGTGGCTCAAAAAATAGCGGCAACCCTCAATTCGACGGGGCAACCAGCCCTTTTCCTGCACGCCGCCGATGCCATCCACGGCGACCTGGGCATGATCCAGCCGGCCGACTTCGTGCTGTGTATTTCCAAAAGCGGAGAGACCCCCGAAATCAGGGTATTGGTCCCCCTGCTCAAAAACTTCGGCAACCCGCTCATCGCCATGACGGCCAACCGGGAATCAACCCTCGCCCGCCAGGCCGACTACGTGCTCTGGACGCCTGTGGAACAAGAGGCCGACCCCAACAACCTCGCCCCTACGGCCAGCACCACGGCCCAAATGGCGCTGGGGGATGCCCTGGCCACGGCCCTGGTAGCACTGCGCGGGTTTTCTGCACAGGATTTTGCCAAATTCCACCCCGGCGGCGCACTCGGCAAACAGCTGTACCTGCGGGTGCGCGAGCTGTACACACTCCACGAACGCCCGCTGGTACCGCCACAGGCTACGTTGCCGGAAATCATCCATGAAATTTCTTCCAAACGCCTCGGCGCCACAGCAGTACTCGACGATACAGGCCGCATGCTCGGCATCATTACCGACGGCGACCTGCGTCGTATGCTCGCCCGCCGAGACACCGACCTGACCCAACTTTGCGCCGCCGACGTACTGTCTCCCCACCCCAAAGCCATCTC
>JADZFP010000269.1 GCA_020849825.1 Saprospiraceae bacterium | reverse complement strand
GCAGGTACTCACCGGCCAGCTGAACTTCCTGAACACCACCATGTCGGAAGGCACGGTGCTGACGGAGGCGGTCATCACGGCGTACAAAGTCCCGCTGATCGAGCAGGACAAAACCTCGGGTGGTCAGACACTGACCTCGGAGCAGATTAAAAACCTGCCTACCCGTAGCGTCAACGCCATCGTGGCCACCACGGCCGGTACCACCTCCATCGACGGTGGCGCCATCAACATCAAGGGTTCGCGCTCCAATGCCACCAACTACTACCTCGACGGTATCCGTGTGGCAGGCAGCCCGCCGCCTGTTCAGGACATCGAGCAGCTCCAGGTGATCACCGGGGGCCTCGGTGCTGAATACGGCGACGTGACCGGCGGCGTAATCGCCGTCGTGACCAAAGGCCCGGCCAGCAAATACAGCGGCGCGTTCGAAATCGAGAACTCCTACGGGCTCGATCCTTACGGCTGGCTGCTCGGTACGGCCAACGTCAGCGGTCCGCTGCTCCGCAAACGCAACGCCGACGGCACCAAGGGCGAAGCCCTGATCGGGTTCCGTCTGTCGGGGCAGTACCTCAACCAGCGCGACGACGATCCGCCTGCTTTCTCGGTACACCGTGCCAAAGACGAAGTGCTGGACCGTATCTCGGCCAATCCGCTGGAACGGGTCAACGGCAACATCGTCGCTACGGGCGAGTCGATCACTCGCGACAGTGTCGACGTGTACAAGTACAACCCGAACGAAAACAACCAGCGCGTCGACATTACCAGCAAACTGGACTTCCGCCTCTCGAGCAACATCGACATCAGCCTCACCGGTACCTACGCCAACACGCAGGACCGCTTTACGCCCACCGGCAACGGCGGCTGGTCGGACAACAACTGGCTGCTCGTCAACGCCCAGAACAACCCCACGTCGTACGGCGAACGCTACCGCGGTATCTTCCGCTTCCGCCCCCGTCTTGGCAGCAGCGACGGCGGTTCCTCTTCCGCCAACCGGGTGTCGATCTCCAACGCCAGCTACCAACTTCAGTTCGGTTTCGAACGCGGTCAGGGGCGCACGTCCGACATGCGTCATGGTGAAAACTATTTCAACTACGGTTACGTCGGTCTGTTTGATTTCAATTACGTCCCGACGATCGGTATTGTTAATGACGAGTTTGTACACATCGACTACGGTGAACAATTTGTGGGCTATCAGGCCGGCAATATCAATCCGGGACTGGCTGCTTACAACGCCTTCGCCAATCCTGAATTGATTGCTTCCTACCTGGCGCAAAACGGCCGTTTCTCCAATATCTACAACAACCTTTGGAGCGGCATGCACGCCAACATCAACTCGGTGTACAACAGCGTCAACCGCAACGAAAGCGATATCATCACGATCACGGCCAACAGCAGTTTCGACCTGAAACTGGGCCGCTCCGGTACGCACAACATCCAGTTCGGTCTGTTGAGCGAACAGCGCACGCAGCGCAACTGGTCGCTGGCGCCGTTCGGACTTTGGGACCTGATGACCCAACAGACGAACAGCCACTTCAATGGCTTGAACCCGGATCTTGTCGTCGACTCCATCCTGATTCAGGGTTTGGGTCTCTATATTCCCCAGTATGCTCCTGCAGTTAAGGAGAATGAAGACTACCGCTTCTACAAGTCGATCCGCGAACAACTCGGCCTCGAACTGTGGGAGTATGTCAACCCGCACGAACTCGATCCTTCCCAACTCAACCTGTAGATGTTCAGCGCACGCGAACTGACCGACCGCAGCCTGGTAGGTTACTATGGCTACGACTACGCCGGCAACAGATCCAACGACGCTGCTACCTTCAACGACTTCTTTACGCAGCGCGACCCGGTGACCGGCGTTCGTACGTTCCCGGTTGCTCCCCTGCGTCCGTTGTACCAGGGCGCTTACATCAAGGACAAGTTCACCTTCAACAAGATGATCTTTAGCCTTGGTTTGCGCGTGGAGCGTTTCGACCTCAACACCAAGGTCATGCGCGACCAGTTCTCGCTGTATGAAGTGGAATCGGCCGGCAACTATCACTCACAGCCCAACGCTTCGGAAAAACCGGCCAACATTGGCGACGACTATTAAGTGTACGTCAACAGCGTCAGCGACCCAAGCATAAAAGCATACCGCAACGGTACCACCTGGTACTATGCCGACGGTACACAGGCCAACGACGGCAACCTGATCTTCGGCGGTGGCGTCGTGACGCCGCTCCTGCGCGACACGGTCAACGGCGACGATATTCAGAACCCGAATTTCAATCCGAACACGGCTTTTGAAGACTACGAACCCCAGGTCAGCTGGCTGCCGCGTCTGGCATTCTCTTTCCCGATCTCGGAAGACGCCAACTTCTTTGCGCACTACGACATTCTCGTACAGCGTCCGCCCAGCAACTGGGAGGTAACGCCGCTCAACTACTTCTACTTCTATGTGCCGGGTCGTACGCCGGGCAATAACGCCAACCTGCGTCCCGAACGCGTTGTAGACTATGAAGTAGGTTTCCAGCAGCGCCTCAATCAGAACTCGGCCCTTAAATTCTCGGCATATTACCGCGAATTGCGCGACATGATCCAGAGCCGTACGATCCTGTACGTGCCCACCATCGGTCGCTACGATACCTATGGCAACGAAGACTTCGGTACGGTCAAAGGCTTTACCGTTCAGTACGACCTGCGCCGTATCCAGAATGCCGAACTTCGCCTGGCGTATACCCTTCAGTTTGCCGACGGTACCGGTTCGGATGCCAACTCGCAGCGCGGCCTGACCACGCGCGGTAACATCCGCACCCTTTATCCCTTGAGCTACGACGAGCGCCACAACATTGCCGCGATCATCGACTACCGTTTTGCCAACGGCAAACAGTACAATGGCCCGCGCATCGGCGGTTCCGACATTCTGGCCGATTTCGGTATCAATATGCAGATCAACGCCGCTTCGGGTCGTCCGTACACGGCCAACCTGCGTCCGCTGCGCTTCGGTTCTACCGGTGCAGTAGGCGCTATCAACGGCAACCGCCTGCCCTGGCGCTTCAATGTCGATCTGCGTGCCGACAAAACCTTCAATCTGTCGGCTGCCGGCAAACGTAACCTCAACCTCAACGTATACCTGCGTGTTTCTAACCTGCTCGACATCCGCAATGTCGTAGGAGTATACCGTTACACCGGTTCCCCGACCGACGACGGTTACCTCTCGATCCCCGAAGGTCAAACTTCGGTCGACAACGTCGTTAGCCAGGGCCGCAGCCTTCAGGCATACCTCGATTCGTATTCCTGGGCCATGCTCAACCCGAACAACTACACGCAGCCGCGCCGTATTTTCGTAGGCGCTGCTCTCCTGTTCTGATCAAACCTGAAGACACCGGATCTTTTTTAACAAGCCCTTGTTTGTGAAAAAGGTATTCATTAAAAAATTAAAACATTGAAAATCATGCGATTTTACAGACTTTGCATAATGGCCTTACTGGCGTTGGCAAGTGTGGACGCCTTCGCACACTTCGATCTCAACCGGAAGGCGGAGATCAACGTGGCCCGCAAATCGAGCCTGCGTGTATGTGCCGGCGCCAGCGACCAGATCGACCAGGAGATCAATAACGTACGCGCCCGTTTGCTCGGCGCGGGCGACTGCTGGTGGGACTACTCCGACGGCCGATATATCGTACCCAAGGTTGACCCCGCTTCGGGTCAGCAGGAAGTATCCTCCATCTTTGCCGGCTCGGTATGGCTGGGTGGTATCGACCCGGGTTTGAACCTGAAACTGGCTTGCCAGAACTACCGTTACAGCGGTAACGACGATTTCTGGCCCGGCCCGCTCGACCCGATTACCGGTACGACCGATGCCGCAACCTGCGCCAACTGGAACCGTCACTTCCGGGTAACCGGCGAAGAGATTCGCGAACACTTGCGCAACCTCTCCGAAGGCAACCTCAGCGAAGCAGCCATGCCCCGCAACATCAAGGGCTGGCCGGCCAAAGGCAACGAATTCTTTTACAGTGTGTGGGGCTTCGACCTGCCCTTCACCACCCAGGCACTTGCCGGTTTCTACGACCGCGACGGCGATACCAACTACGAACCGCTCGACGGCGATTACCCCTCGATCGACATCCGCGGCTGTCCGCTCGACCGCTACCCGGATGAAATGATCTTCTGGATCTACAACGACGAAGGCGGTGGCGCCCCGCACGCCGTAACCAAAGGCAACGCCATTCAAATGGAGGTGCAAGTGCAGGCTTTCGGCTACAAAACTGCCGACGAGCTCAACGACATGACCTTCCAGCGCTACAAACTCATCAACCGCGCTACCGAGCGTATCGACTCGACCTTCTTTGCCATGTGGGTTGACGCCGACCTCGGCTGTACTTCCGACGACTACATCGGCTGCGATACCTCGCTCAGCCTTATGTATACTTACAATCAGGATGCTACCGACGGCGACCCCGGTTGCTCCTGCCCGCAAGGCTCGCCTGCAACCTACTGCAACAACGTTCCGATTCTCGGTGTCGACTATTTCCGCGGCCCGCTGCGTCCGATCACGTTGCCCGACGGCCGCGATACCTCCGTAGAGATCGGCATGTCGGCATTTACCTACTTCAACAACCCGAGTATCGGTCAGTGGCCCGCAGGTATGGGCGACCCCGACCAGCCCGCCGAGTTTTACAACTACCTCACCGGTCGCTGGCGCGACGGTACGCCCTACACCTATGGCGGCAGCGGCTACCAGTCGGGCGGCGCTCAGATCAATTACGCTTTCACCGATGCCCCCAACTCCAACGGCTGGTCGATGTGTACGGCCAACCTGGGTATCGGCGACCGTCGTACCCTGCAGGCTTCGGGTCCCTTCACCCTGTTGCCCGGCGCTAAAAACGAGCTGATCATCGGTGTTCCGTGGGTGCCGGATATTGAATACCCCTGCCCCGATCTCGAGCAAATCTTCCGCGCCGACAAACTGGCCCAGGGTCTGTTCGACAACTGCTTCGACCTGCTCGACGGCCCTGATGCGCCGAACGTGGATTGGGTAGAACTCAACGAAGAGGTTGTGGCTGTACTCACCAACGTGCCGCCGTTCAACAACGTGAAAGAAGGCTACGCCGAGCAAGACTTCCTCGCTCCGGAATACTATCGCAACAACACAGACCCCAACGTCCGCGACTCTGCCAATTACAAGTTTGAAGGCTACGTTATTTATCAGTTGATCAACCCGAACGTATCGGCTGCTGATTACGACGACCCAACCAAAGCGCGCATCGTATACCAGGTCGACGTGAAAAACGGCGTCAACAAATTGTACAACTGGATTGAAGTTGCCGATCCTTTCGACCTCAGCAAACGCGTTTATTATCCTGAACTTCAGGTCGACGGCGCCGACAACGGCGTGCGCCATACCTTCTCGATCACGGAAGACCAGTTTGCTTCCGGCAACGACAAAACGCTGATCAACCACAAGAAGTACTACTACTCCGTGGTTGCTTATGCCTACAACAGTTTCGCCAATTTCGATCCACTTGCCCGCCCGGTACCCGGACAGCAACGCCCGTACCTGGCAGGCCGCGGCAATATCCAGATCTATACCGTTATTCCGCGTCCGATCGTCGACTTTGCGTTGAACGCCTCTTACGGCGACGGCGTAGCCATTACACGTCTCGAAGGCGCAGGAAACAACGGTACGTTCCTTGAACTCGACCAGGCATCCCGCGACAAGATTTTCAACAACGGCGACAGTACGCTGACCTATCAGGAAGGCGCCGGCCCGATCACGGTGACGATCTTCAATCCGTTTGAAGTGAAAGACGGTCAGTACGAAGTTGTGCTCTCCGACGGCAACGACACCGATACCAAATTGCAGGATACTGCCCGTTGGCAACTCCGCCGTCTGCCCGATGGCGCAGTGCTCGAATCCGAGCGTACGATCGACGAACTCAACGAACAGTTGATCGCTGAATACGGCTTCTCGGTTACCATCGCCCAGCGCGCCGAACCGGGCATGTACGGGGCATACGTTTCTACCGGCCGTCTCGGTGAAGCCCCGGTATATGTCGACTCCCGCAACGGTGTGATCGGCGGTGCGGTCGAATGGGAAGATATCGATCGGCAATGGCTCCAGGGCTTGCCGGATCAGACCAACGGCCCGCTGAACTACGTCAAAACCGGTTTCCAGGAGAAAGACGAAGACATGGACCCGGAAGAAAATTTCAATAACATTGGCAACGGCTGGTTTGTGCCGTATGTGATGTGCGACTTTGTTCTGCCAACACTCGCAACACCCGACAACGGCGATCGCCTTATTACGCCGGCCTGGACGGAAAAAACCGCGGGCTCGCAGGGTAACGTCAACAGCTCGGCTATCGGTCCTAAATCGTTCCCGATCAAGCCCAACGGCCAGCCCGAACCCAACAGCCGATTCTTCAAACTCTGGCAATTGCCCAGTGTCGATATCGTGCTCACCAGCGACAAATCCAAGTGGAGCCGTTGCGTGGTGGCTGAAGGTGCAGGCTACTACTACACTGGTACCGAGTTTGCCCCTATTCAGGATCCGACACTGGTTCCGGAAAGCCCGGCGAATAAAAAACGCCTGATGTTCGATACCCGTTTCTCGCTTTCGGTGGGTAAAAACGACAACGACGGCGACGGCCTGGCCGACCCCGATAACGAAGTTGAACCGGCTACACTGTCTACCGGCGCCGCCAACCCACTCGCCGGACAACCGCTGCGCGGCATGGGCTGGTTCCCGGGCTACGCAGTCGATGTGGAAACAGGCCAGCGTCTCAACATCTTCTTTGTCGAAAACTCCTGCTACCACAGCGGTCTCGATCCGCGCCTCACCGGCCGCGATATGATGTGGAACCCGACGGATCAGGCAGTCCTCAACGAGAACGTATTTGTCAATGACATCCCGAACCTCCTGCTCGGCGGTCAGCACTGGGTATACGTCATGAATACGCCTTACGACGAATGCCGCGCGTTGCGTGAGAAATTCTCACCCGAGCTCAGCCCCAGCGGTACGGCAAAAGCACAGCAAGTCCGCTTTATCTCCTGGGCCGGTATGCTGCAACTGGCACAAGGTTTCCAGATGGACCCGCTGGGCAATGGCCCGAACGGCTTGATCCCGTACGAAACCCGGGTCAAACTGCGTGTCGACAATCCGTTCCAGACCTGGTACAACGATGCCGACAACGGCCGCAAGTCGGGTACCCCGCGTTATCAATTCACCATTCAGGGTCGCGAACGCGCCGACCTGAATCAGGTTCAGGTTGAAAACGCACTGGATTCGATCAAGGTGGTACCCAACCCGTACTACGGCTTCTCGCAATACGAGGTGTCGCAGTTCAGCAATGTGGTCAAAATCACCAACCTGCCGGCCAAGTGTAAGGTCACCATTTATTCGCTCGACGGCAAATTTATCCGTCAGTACACCCGCAATGAGCAATACGAACCCTACCAGCAAATCGCGCCCGACCTCGAGTGGGATTTGAAAAACAACAAGGGTATCCCGGTCGCCAGTGGTGTGTATCTCATCAACGTGAGTGCGGAAGGGATGGGTGAAAGGACCATAAAATGGTTCGGTATAGGCCGACAATTTGACCCATCCGGACTTTAGAGCGATGAATGATAAATGATGAATGATGAATAAGAAATGGTTAATAAAGGTTGATAATAATTTATAAGGGTTTATATTGGCCATGACCAAATATTCATCATTCATCATTCATCATTCATCATTCATCATTCATCATTCATCATTTGATTTGAATCTCTTCATTCAATTTTCAATCAGAAGATTATGAATTTAAAATATACCATTCTGCTGCCGCTGTGCGTCCTGATGTTCGGCGGCGTTGCGTTGGCTGGCAATCCCGACCGTCAGGGTGAAGAGGGCGCCAAGCAGTTGTTGCTCAACCCCTGGGCCCGCAGCGCAGGTCTTCATTCACTGAACACCTCCAGTGTCAGCGGCGCCGACGCCATGTATCTCAATGTCGCGGGTTTGGCCCGAATCAATAAAACGCAATTGCAATTGGGGCACACCCGCTACCTCGAGGGGACCGGCATGAACATCAACGCTTTGGGTTTCGCACAACGCGTGGGCAAAGGCGGCGGTACTTTCGGCATCAGCCTCGTTGCTGTCGATCTGGGCGATCTCGAACTTACCACCGAAAATACGCCTGAAGGCGCCGGCGGTACGTTCAGCCCTTCCTTGTTCAACATGGGCTTGTCTTATGCTCATATCTTTTCGAACCGCGTCTCCGTGGGTATCACTGCGAAATTTGTCAATGAATCGATTACCAACGCTTCCGCTCGTGCCATTGCGCTCGATGCCGGCGTTCAGTACGTAACCGGCCCGAAAGACAATTTCAAGTTCGGTATCTCGCTGCGCAACGTAGGCTCTAAAATGCAGTTTACCGGCGAAGGTCTTTCCACGTCACAAAGCGGCGCTAACCAGACTTTCGAGTATCCGTTGACCTACTACCAGCGCTCAGCTGCCTACGAACTGCCTTCGCAGCTCAATATCGGCGCTTCCTACGACTGGCTTCTGGCTGCTAAAAGCCGCCTTTCCATGGTTGTCAACTTTACCTCCAACGCATTCTCGCGCGACCAGGTAGGCGCCGGTCTGGAATTTGCCCTCGGCCAAAACTTCTCGCTGCGCGCTGCGTACAAAACCGAATTTGACACCAACACGATCGAGCAATCCATCGACAATGGCCTTTCCGCAGGCCTTTCGGCTTCCATCCCCTTCAAAAAAGGTTCGGATAGCCGCCTGTCGCTCGACTACTCTTTCCGCGCAACCGAAGTGTTCCAGGGAATTCACAACTTCGGCATCCGCATCGACCTGTAAGAAGTGCAGGCTACAAAAAGTCGGTTAAAAACTTTCGACATTGCAGCCAGCGCCTTACCTTTGCAGGAACTTTTTAAACACAGGAACGTTTCTATCTGCCCGATAGGAACGTTTCTGTGTTTTTCTGTCTATAGAAATTAAAGGTTTACCGAACACTTACCTGTTCCGTAAGCCTTTTTTAACCGATGACGGTATTTCTCATGATAGTTCCCTTTCCAAACACATACGCTTAAATTGTATCAGGTATGGCCAACTACACGTATTTGACCCAAGGTGGTTACGATAAACTCAGAACAGAATTAGAAGAACTGAAAACGACTGGCCGCCAGGAAGCGGCCCGGGCCATCGCAGAGGCGCGCGCGCAGGGCGATTTGTCTGAAAATGCAGAATACGATGCGGCAAAGGATGCCCAAGGCATGCTCGAATTGAAAATCAACGAAATCGAGACGGTATTGGCCAACGCCCGCGTCATCGACGAGAGCCAGCTGGATACCTCTAAAGTGGCTATCTTGTCCAATGTCACGATCAAAAACCTCAAAACCGGCAAGGAAATGACCTACAAACTCGTTTCCGAAACCGAAGCCGATGCCAAACAAATGCGCATCTCGGTGACCTCTCCAATCGGTCAGGGCTTGTTGGGCAAGATTCGCGGCGACATTGCCAAAATCCAGACTCCCGGCGGCGCGCTGGAATTTGAAGTGGTCGATATTTCCATCTAAACCATTCGCTCACCCATGTCCACGATATTTTCCAGGATTATTGCCGGTGAAATTCCCTGCTACAAGGTGGCAGAAACGGAGGATTACCTCGCTTTTCTCGATATCCGCCCCTCCGCCAAGGGACACACGCTTTGCATCCCTAAACGGGAAACGGATTATATCTTCGACATTCCCGACCAGGAACTGGCCGGACTGATGTTGTTTGCCAAAAAAGTGGCCCGCGCCATCGAACAGGTGGTGCCGTGCAAACGGATCGGTGTGGCCGTAATCGGCCTGGAGGTGCCGCACGCACACGTCCATCTGGTGCCGCTCAACCAATTGTCGGACCTGACTTTTGGCCGGGAACCTTTCCCTATGACGCCCGACGAGTTTCGCGAATTGGCCGCCCAGATCGCTGCCCGGTTATAGTTCTTTCCAGAACTGGTATGACTTCCGCACTCACTCTTTCCGCGTTGCCCCTTCTGCTTCTGCTAAACTGCAACCAACCGACCGTCGCACCTGCCGCCGCGGTATCGCCACCGGAGCGAATGAGTGAAAAAATCTGCGGACTGACCTTCGTCGCTCCTCCCGAGCCTTTTCCGCAAGACCCCATGCCGGCAGTAAAAGCCGTGGGCGCCAATTGGATAGCAGTTGTCCCCTATGCTTTTACTCGAAAAGGCACGCCTTCCGTCCGTTTTGCCGAAAACAACGAGTGGCAATGGTGGGGAGAAGGGCCCGAAGGCGTGCGCACAACGATTCGTATGGCGCATGCCGCGGGTTTGAAAGTGATGCTGAAACCTCAGGTGTATATTCCGGGCGGCTGGACGGGAGCGCTTGATTTTTCAAGCCCCGAAGACTGGGCTGCCTGGGAAGCGGGCTACGAACGGTATATTCTTTATTTCGCGCGGCTGGCGGCCGAGGAACAGCCCGATATGCTGTGTCTGGGCACTGAATTCAACAACGCCATACAACAGCGGCCGGCGTTCTGGACCGGACTGATCCAAAAGATCAGGGCCGAATACAAAGGCAAACTGACCTATTCGGCCAACTGGGACGACTGGTCGAGGGTGCCTTTTTGGTCTGAACTGGATTATATCGGTCTGGGCGGATATTTCCCGCTGGTTCAACAAAAAACGCCTTCTGTTGAAGAACTGAAAACAGCCTGGCAGCCCATCGCTTCCCGTTTGCGCGATTTCTCCAAAACCATCGACAAGCCGGTGTTATTCACTGAGTTCGGTTACCTGAGCGTCGACAGCTGCGGCTGGCGCAACTGGGAACTGGAGCGCGGCATCGAACAACGCAACATCAACGAGCAGGCGCAGGCCAATTGTTACGAGGCCTTGTTTTCCACGTATTGCCGCGAAGACTGGTGGGGCGGCGGTTTTTTGTGGAAATGGTTTCCCAATATGCGCGGGCACGAGGGCTACCCGGAGCGCGATTACACGCCCCAGGGAAAAGCCGCGGAAGCGGTGTTGCGCAAATGGTACGGCGCTCAGTAAGCCAGCAATTTTTTCAACTGATCCTTCATACGTTCCAGCGGGAAAAAGTTTTGTTCCAGCGGAATGGCAAATGGTACCGGCGTATCGAGGCTTGCCGCGCGCATCACGGGCGCGTCGAGGTGCTCGAAAAGGTGTTCGGATATCCAGGCCGCTATTTCGCCGCCGATGCCGCCAAACAGGGTGTCTTCGTGCAGAATGAGTACGCGGTTGGTCTTTTTGACCGAACGGGTGATGGCTTCGTAATCGAGCGGAACCAGGCTGCGCAAATCGATGATATCGGCTGAAATACCCAGTTCGGAAGCCGCCAGCTGTGCCCAGCGGACGCCCAGTCCGTAGGTCAGAATACTCAACTGGTCGCCCTCCTGTACCTGGCGGGCCTTGCCGATTTCCACGGTGTAATACCCTTCGGGTACGGGGCCGCTTTCGCTTCGGTACAGGGCTTTGTGTTCGAAGAACATCACCGGGTTGGGGTCTTCAAAAGCGGCGAGCAGGAGCCCCTTGGCATCGTGCGGCGTGCTGGGGAACACGACTTTGAGGCCGGGCACGTGGGTAAACCAGGCCTCATTGGATTGCGAGTGAAACGGCCCGGCGCCGGTGCCGCCGCCCGTGGGCATACGCACGACCACGTCGGCCGTTTGTCCCCAGCGCCAGTGGAGTTTGGCCAGGTTGTTGACGATCTGGTTGAAACCGCAGGTGACGAAGTCGGCAAACTGCATTTCCACCATACTTTTCATGCCTTTCAGGCTGAGGCCCAGGCTGATGCCGACGATCGCCGATTCGCAGAGCGGTGTGTTGCGCACGCGGTCTTTGCCGAAGGCTTCCACGAAGCCCTGGGTGATTTTGAACACGCCGCCGTACTCGGCGATGTCTTGTCCCATGAGTACGAGCTGGGGGTGTTTTTGCATGGCCGTGCGCAGGCCGTCGGAAATGGCATCGATAAAGCGCAGTTCCTGTACTGCTCCGTTGGCCGGGGCAGGTGTCGGGGCAGGCGCCGGGGCGTACACGTCGTTCAGTTCCTCGTTGGTGTCCGGTACGGGTTCGGGTTCGTTGAACATCACCTCGACGGCGTCCTGAATCGTTTTTTTGTAGGATTTGCGGAGGTTTTCCGCCGTTTTTTCGTCGAGCAGGCCTTCCTGCAACAGCCAGCGTTCGTAGTTGTCGAGCGGGTCTTTGGCGGCCCATTCGTCCATGAGCGCTTTGGGGACGTATTTCGTGCCGCTGGCTTCTTCGTGTCCGCGCATACGGAAGGTGATGCATTCGAGCAGGAAGGGTTCCGGTTTTTTGCGGAGTTCGGTCGCGATTTTTTGAATGGTGGCGTAAACTTCCAGAATGTTGTTGCCGTCGATTTTGGCGCTGCGCATGCCGTATCCGGCGGCCCGGTCGACCAGGTCTTTACAGGCGTATTGCTCGTTGGCGGTAGTGCTGAGGCCGTAGCCGTTGTTTTCAATGATGAAAATGACAGGCAGTTTCCAGACCGAGGCGACGTTGAGGGCTTCGTGGAATTCGCCCTGGCTGGTGGCGCCTTCGCCGGTAAAAGCCAGGGAGACTTTTCCTTCTTTCCGGAGCCGGTGCGCAAGGGCTACGCCGGCGGCGAGCGAGAGTTGGGGGCCCAGGTGCGAGATCATGCCCACGATGCCGTGCTCCATGGCGCCGAAGTGGAAGGAGCGGTCGCGCGCCTTGGTGTAGCCCAAGCGTTTGCCCTGCCATTGGCAAAACATGCGGTCGAGCGGCATTTCCCGGGCGGTAAATACGCCCAGGTTGCGGTGCATGGTAAAAATCAGTTCGTCTTTCTCCAGCGCGCAGGCGGCGCCCACCGCGATGGCTTCCTGGCCGATGCCGCTGAACCACTTGGAAATACGGCCCTGCCGGAGCAGGTTGAGCATTTTTTCCTCGATGAGCCGCGGATGAAGCAACTGTTGGTAGAGGTGGAGCAGGGTCTTTGGGTCGAAGCCTTTTTTGGAATATTTGATCAGTGGTTGGGCGGACATGTGTGGTGCGTATGCGAAGATTTGAGGATTTGCGGGGCGGGATGACGCGTTTGGGCACGCCGCTGCGTCTTTTGAGTGCGCAAAGGTCATGCTTTCCCGGCAAATGACCGGAGAGACATTTTCATAAAATTGCTATTTTTAACCGCTGTTTGCTCACCTTTTCAAATCCCGTTCCCGATGATGAAACATCTGCTTTGCATGTTATTTT
>JADZFP010000268.1 GCA_020849825.1 Saprospiraceae bacterium | reverse complement strand
GGTCAGATCGCAATTGTCGGGCTGCCGGGGATCAAAAAGCAGCAGGTAAAAAGCCGTGTCGTACACGAAATTGCTGACGCCGGCTACCCTGCCGTCGGCGGCTTCCGCCAGTCCCGTGATGCCGTGAAAAAGGTACGCCGGCCCGCCGCCGGTAAATCGCCGGGTCCAGCGCGTAGAACCGTCGTCGTTAATCCGCATCAGGATGTGTTCGAGGTTCAGGTTCATGTTGAACAGCCAGCCGTCGCCGGGGTAGTAGCGGACGTAGTACTGCACGAACTGCGGGGTTTCGAAGCTTTTTGTCCACAAAAGAGCGCCGCTTGCACTGAAATGCAACATCACCAGCGCGTTCTCTTCGGGCGGCCCTATGAACTGATGGGTAGCCCATAGGGTAAAGCTGCCGTCGGGGTGCTGGTTGCACCGGGTCAGGCCCAGGCCATTCAGTGCGGGATCGCCTACGAACACCATTTCCTTCATCTCGACAATCTGTTGTCCATCGGCCGAAAGGATAAAATAATGGGAGCCCAGAACGATCACGATAAGGTTGTTGCTGCCGTCGCTGGCGGGGCTGATATGGCTGGCGGTGATCGTGGTAAATGATTTTTGCCAAAGCAGGTTGCCGTCGCTGTCGAGCCGGAAGATATACGCCGTGTAATTGAGGCCATGAATGAGCACCGCGATATCCCCGTTGGGCAACACCGCCAGGTGATCGAGGCCGATGTAGGCGGGGTGATCGCTGCCCGGCACGTCGAACGAACGGGCCCAGAGCACGTCGCCGTCGGGTGTGAATTTTGCGGTTACACAAAGATCGGCCGACGAATAGGCGACCCAGTTTCCGTCGGGTGTTTCCAGTATTTTGTGAAAATACCGGTTGTCGGCTTTTTTGGCCCACTGGAGTTGCGCGGCTGAATTCCATTTTGCCAAAAGGCCGACATTGACGGTCGTGTTTTTAAAAGAACCTGCGCCAAAAATGTCGCCCGTTGTGTGAAACAAGGTTGAATTGATCGCCGCTTTTGGGTATCCAAATTCGCCCGAACGATAATGCCCCAGTTTGACCAGGCCGCCGCAAGGACCTTCCACCTGCACAGCCACGGCCGCCTGATCGCTGCAGAAACCGTTGCCCGCCGTGAGCGCCACGGTGTACACGCCGGGTGTGTTGAATTGATAAACAAGGCTTTGCGTATTGCCGGCCGGTACGCCGTCGACCATCCATTGCCAGCTGAGGGCATTGACGGAATTGTCTGAAAAACTGACCGTTTCGCCCGGTAGTATCTGGGTCTGGCTCGCCGAAAGGGCCGCTTCGACGGGGCAGGTCACGACGTACGCCGCATCCAGTTCTTCCGTGCAATTGGCGTCGGCGTTCGAGGCGATCAATGCCACGTTGTACACACCCGGAGCGCCGAAGGTGTATGCGGGCGCGGGGGCATTGCTGATCAATACGCCGTTGACGTACCATTCGTACTGCGTGGCTCCGGTTGTTGTGTTGACCAATTGTACAAGCTCTCCCGACAGGCCCGAGGGCGGATCGATGGCAAACGCCGCACTGATTAGTTGCGTGCAGGGGTCCTGGCAGCCATCCGATTCCAGCAGGCTTTTTCGGGCAAATGCGAGCACGTCCTGCATGCGGTCGCGCTGGCCGGCCGTGAACCCTTTGTAACACAATAAGTTGGAGTAGTCCATGAAATTCCAGCTCAGGTCGTCTACGTCGCCTGAAAACGGATTGGGCGCCGGGGCATCGGCGTCGGTATTGCAGGAATTGAAAGGGCAAACGCTGTGCTGTGCCTGATCGGGCGGCGTGTCGCAAACGCGGTCGCCGTCGAGCAGGCAATCGCCGTTCGGGCAGCCGCCCTCGAAGGTGTGGTACAAACCGAGATAATGGCCCATTTCATGGATCAATACGGCATTGGCAGCCGGCTCAAACCCCAGGAATTCGGCCTCGCACACCATACCGTCGAAAGGGCTGCCGTGCGAAAAAGGCAAATATGCATAGCCTGCGACGCCCGGCCCCTGCGAGGCGCTCGTAATCGAGGCTACCACCCAAATGTTGATATAACGCGTTGGATCCCAGCGAATCAGATCTTTGAGATCGAGGTCCTGGTACTCCATGACGATGTTGGTGAGCGGCGATTCGGTGCGGGTAATCCCGCTGGTCGCCAGGCCTTCGGGCGTTCGTTTGGCCAGGCAAAATTGTATGCCCGTGTCTTCTCCTTCCTGGTTAAAATAACCGGTATGCGCAAATGCGTCGTTGAGGTGACCCAGAGCCGCCAGTATCTGCGCGTCGGAAATGTTTTCCGCGCCGTTGTTGTGCACCACGTGGAATACAACGGGCAGCGTAATCGACGGGTATTTGCCGCCGGCCGCCGTTTTTTCGGGGTCGGTTTTTGGCCGGTAAAAAAGGTCTTCCAAGTCGGCCAGTTGCCGTGCCAACGCGGGATTGGCCGAAAACAGTGCCTCTTGCGCGGCAGCCGAACCGCATGAAAAAAGATTGTTTTTTGGGGGTGCGGCAGGCAATTCTGCCCGTTTAATTTGTGCACTGGCGCCCAACGGGAGCAGGAGGAATACCAGAAAACGAAGCATTATGTCGAGTTTGCAACAAGATGCCAGCGCAATATCAAATGCTGCCCCCGGCCGATATCCGCGACACCTGCCAGAATTGGTGAATGAGCGGTGAATTGGTGAATGAGTGGTGAATCGGTGAATCGGTGAATCGGTGAATTGGTTATAAAAGGGGTACTGCTGCGCCCGGGTTGGGTATGCTTTTGCGGGCTAAATCCCGGTCATATTCAAAACAAGAGTACCCTGGGTTTTGCTTTGGATTTTTTGAATAAGCAGTTGTGCCTGAGACTGTGGATTTCGGAGAAAGCCTGCATTTGTAGAAGAGAGTAAGTCATTCTTTCACAACGACTTCGGAGAAGTCGCGCTTTTTTACAAATGCAGGACTTCTCCGAAGTCCTCAAAAAACGGCGGCCATACGTGGCTACAAATGCGGGATTTCTCCGAAATCCTGTGTCATACCTTCTGAGGTATTAGACTGTACTCGCAATCTTCTCTGAAATGTGAGCGGTAATGACCCTTTTATAACCAATTCACCACATTTCAGTCCGCACTCGCAATCCTCCCTGAAATGTGAGCAGCAACGACCCTTTTATAACCAATTCACCAAATAACCACTTCACCACATTTCAGTCCGCACCGGCCAAATCCCTGAAATGTGAGCAGCAACAACCCTTTTATAACCAATTCACCAAATAACCACTTCACCACATTTCAGCCCGCACCGGCCAAATCCCTGAAATGCGAGCAGCAACAACCCTTTTATAACCAATTCACCAATTCACCGATTAACCAATTCACCACTCAATCACCTAACAATCACCACCTCACCCTTTATCACCTGACTGTCGCCGTTGGCAAAGCGCAGTTCGACGTGGTACACGTACACGCCGGCCGGCAGTTCGCGGCCGCGGTAACGGCCGTCCCAGCCCAGTGCGGGATTGTTGGGCGGGAAGTTCCGGCGCTCGAACACCATTGCTCCCCAGCGGTCGAACACCCGGAGGAGTTCTATTTCCTGCAGTTCGGGGCCGCCGTACACGGTGAAATTGGCGTTCTCCGCCTGCCCGCCAGGGCGAAATGCGTTGGGGCGATATACTTGCCCGGCGCGCACGTCGATGCGGAGCTGGGCGGTTGCCGTACAGCCTTCGGGAGTCGAGACCGTCAGGCGGATCAAAGTCGTATCTTCCAGATCGAGGGTTTGGAGCAACTGGTTTTGCGCGGGAAATAATTGTGCGGGCTCCCATTCCAGTCCCGACAACAGGGCGCCGGCGGGCTCAATTTCAGCCGTCAGGGTAAATATTTCACCCGGCGAAACGGGATTGGCCGAAGCCGTCAGATCGAGTTGCAACAACGCCGGCTCGCCCACAAAAACAGTGTCCTGGGCCAGGCAACCGGCCGCGTCGAGCACCCGGACGGTGTATTGACCCAGCGGCAAATCGTTAAACACCAGTTTCGGGCCAAACGCTTGCTGGTTGAGCGCAAATTCAAATGGCGCCGCGCCGCCGCTTACGCTGTCGACCCGTACCACGCCGTCGCTCCACCCGAAACAGGATACCGAATCGGCGCCGAGCCACACGCTTTCGATGCCTTCCGATACGCCGACCAGTATCGTGTCGGCTGCTGAACATCCGTTGTTTTCATCAATTACCAGCAGGCGGTAGCGGCCCGGTACGTTGGTCGCCCAGACGGCGCCCGTGCCAATGGCGTTCCAAAGCCCGCCCTGCTCCTGCGACCATTCCAGCAGGATATCCGGACCGGAAGAAGAACCGGTTCCGTCGAGCACGACGGCCGATTGATCGCAGGGTATTTGTACGGCCGCATTGGCAATAACGGCGAGGGGTGTCAGGGTATCGATTCCGACCAGCAGCGTTTGCACGGAAGTGCAGCCGGAAGGATGGGTTGCGGTGACCGAATAATTGCCCGCAAGATCGACTTGCTGCATGGCGCCCGAGAGCGCGGCGCCGGAAGGCGTTTGCCACGCGTAGGCGAAATTGCCGGGTGCGGCGCTTGCCCCGACCACCGGCGCCGCGCAGGTAATCAGGCCACTTTCGAGGCTGAACGAGACGGGAATGTCCACAGCCGCTACAGTGTGCGTTTGCTGTAAGGAGCAACCGTTCGCGTCCGTCAGGGTAAGGGAATAGTCGCCCGCAGGCAAGTGATCGACGGCCGTGCCGGTCGCGCCATTGGACCACAATACCTGGTAAGGCGCAACGCCGCCCGAACCTGTCAGGGCAAGCGCGCCGTTTTGTTGTCCGCAGGTATCTGCCGCAGGCGCAACGCCAGCCGACAAGGGCGCCGGCTGCGTGATGTCATAACTTTCCTGTAAAGTACAACCCACTGCATCGGTAAGCATGAGGGCATAAGGGCCTGCGGCGAGGCCGGTCAGGACAAGACCGCCGGCGCCGTTCGACCACGACGATTGATAGGGCGGGGCGCCGCCTTCCACCTGAAGGGCAATCTGACCCGAATTTTCACCAAAACATTGAACAGGAATAATTTGAGCGGATAAAACCTGCGGCGGACTGGTAGCGGCAACGGTAAAGGTATCCGCCGAGGCGCATCCATTGGCATCGCTCACCACCACGCCGTAGTCGCCGGGCAGGAGTTGCTCCCGGACGGGACCTGTGCCGCCGTCCGACCAGTTGAAATTGAAAGGCGGCGCGCCTTGCGACACGGCGACCTCGATACTTCCGGTTGGCGACGAACAACCTGCAGGCTCAACCTGGGCGCTCAGAAGGGGCGGCGCGGCAACAGTGACCCGCAGCGAATCGCTGACGAAACAATTGCCCGAGCGGCCCGTCACCCGCAGAGTCAGGGCGCTGTCGGGCCCGGCGGTTACGTTTGGGCAATCGGGGCAGGAGAATTCGGTGAGCGGCGCCCAGTTTACCTCGTCGAAGCCCGTGACCGACAGCGCGATGGAGTCGCCGGGACAAATGATCCGGTCGGGACCCAGGTCGAGCGGGAGCGCAGTTTGCAGGTCGATGTGCACAGTATCGGTGTACAAATTGCCGCATACGTCCCAGGCATCGAGCCAATACACCCCGGGGCCGAAAGCGGTAAAGGAGCTGTCGGCCGAACCATCGGCCCAGCGGTAGCGCGCAAAGCCGCCTCCGCCGCTCAGCACGGTCACGCTGCTGTTGCAGAGCAGCAGGTCGGGGCCGAGATCGAGAGAAGGCGCAGAATAATTGACCTGGAAGGAAAACAGGTTGTTGACGTAGCCGCATTCGGCGAGGGTGGTAGCAGGAAAATCCTGATCGGGGTTAAAAGGCGTCGGCAGCGAGCCATTGTCGTTTAAAACGCCGAAAATCAGCCCGTTGGGCGGCACGGGCAGGTCGAACGCGGTATGCAGGCAGGTATTGGCGGCTATTTTTTCAGGTAAAAAATAAGGGCTGCCGTAGGCATTTGCCGCGCTGACGACAGGATCGCCCAGGTAAAACTGGACGGGCGTATTGACCGGTATTTCCGCGCCGGCCGAATTGCATACCCGCAGGTGTACGCGCAAAATACCATTCTGGCAAACGACCGAATCGAGCGTCGCCGTTGCGTCGGGCACGCAAACGTTGTTGGGGCCGCACTGGCAATCGGGGTCGGCACAATCGGCCAGGCCGTCGTTGTCGTCGTCTTGTCCGTTGTCGCAAATTTCAGGGCAGCCGGCAGGCGCGGTGCATTTCGGCTCAAATTCAAGACTGAGGTCCTCAAACACCAGGTTGAAATCGCCGAACGGAATATTGGACGGTATGATTGATTTGGTAATGGGTTGAATATTGACCGGCGGCTGGAAAGCCGGCGGCAGGTTGAAATCGACCAGATCGCAGGCGGCATCGTCCTGCGGATCGAATATCGTCAGGTACATCTTGTAATTGGGGGTGTTGTTCATGCCGGCTACCCTGCCGTCGGGCGATTCTTCAAAGCCCGAAAAACCGGTGAACACGTACGCGGGGCCGCCGCCGGTGAAACGTTTGGTCCAGCGCGTACTGCCGTCTTCGTTGAGGCGCAGGGCGATGTGTTGCAGATCGACGTTGAGGCTGAGCAGCCAGCCGTCGCCGGGGTAATATTGTTCGAAATTTTGAGCCGCGCCGCTGTTGTCAAAACTGCGCAACCAAAGCAGGTTGCCGGAGGGTGAAAAGTGGTACAATACCAGTCCGACGTCGTTGTTGGGCAGGGTGGTACGGGCCCAGAGGGAAAAACTGCCGTCGGGGTGCTGGTTGCCCCGGATCAGTTCGGCGTATTGCCCCTGGCCGAGGGTAAAAACCGGCTCGCGGATGTTCAGAATTTGTCCGTCGGGCGATACCACGAAGTAGTAATCCGAAAAGATGAATACCCAAAGGTTGTTGCTGCCGTCGTAGGCCGGGCTGATGTTGCAACCGGTATAACCGCCGAACGATTTTTGCCAAAGCAGGTTGCCGTTGGCATCCAGGCGAAACAGGTAGGTCGTGTTCTGGTTATCGGCGATAAAACAACAGGCAATATCGCCGTTCGGCATGATGGCCAGGTGGTTGAAGCCCAGGTAGGTCGACAGGCTGCCCGAGATCGTGAAGGACTTGGTCCAGAGCACCGTGCCGTCGGGTTTTATTTTGGTCAAAAGGCATGGCGAGCCAATGGCATAAGCGACCCAGTTTCCGTCGGGGGCTTCGAGCATTTTATGAAAATAGCGCCCCTGAACACCCTTGATCCACTGGAGTTGCGCGGCGCCGTTCCATTTGGCAAGCAGACCCTTATAATTGTCGAAGCCGACCGGCAAAACCCCGGCGCCCGCCACGTCGCCTGCCTGCGAGAACAGGGTGCTGTGCAGAATCAGTTTGTTGTAAACCGGATCGGGGGAGCGGTACTCCCCGAGTTCCATCAGCCCCGTACAAGGCGCTTCCACCCGAATGGCTACGGCCGCCTGGTCGGTGCAGGCGCCGTTGCCGGCCGTCAGTACGACAGTGTAAATACCGGATGAAGAAAAGGTGTAACTGAACCCCGGATTTGTACCGGTCAGGATACCGTTGATGAGCCATTGCCAGCTGTTGGCACCGCTGCTCGTATCAGTAAAAACCACTGTTTCACCGACGGAAATAACGGTTTCACTGGTTATAAATCCCGCATTGACCGGACAATCGACCACGTGATAAATCGAGTAGGAGCCGCTGCAATTCGGGTCGCTGTTGGCGGCAATCAGTTCGATGTGATAGGCGCCCTCCTGCCCAAAAGTGTAAAAGTTGTCGGTGAAAGGGCCGATAGGCGAGCCCTCGACAAACCATTGATAAGTCGTCGCACCCGTGGTTTGATTCACCAGTTGTATCTGCTGCCCCGGTACCGAAACCGCGGGCACGGCTTGAAACAAGCACTGAATCGGCTGCGTGCAGGGGTCGAGGCAACCGTCGGAATCGAGCAGGCTTTGTCGAGCGGTTTCTACCACGCCCTGCATACGTGCCGCCTGTCCGGCAGTGAAACCCGCGTAACATTCCAGTGCCGAATAGTCCATGAAATTCGTCGTCGGGTCGTCCACGTCGGTGTTGAACGGGTTGGGCGCAGGGGCGTCGGCGTCGGTGCTGCACGAGTTGAACTGACAAACGCTGTGTTGCGCCTGATCGGGCGCTGTATCGCATACGCGGTCGCCGTCGAGCAGGCAGTCGGCATTGGGGCAACCGCCCTGAAAGGTGTGGTAAAGGCCCAGGTAATGCCCCAATTCGTGCACCAAAACCGAATTGCCGGCCGGGTCGGCGCCAAGGAACGAGGCTTCGCACACGATCCCGTCTTCGGCTTCGCCATGTGAAGAAGGAAAATAGGCATACCCCGCCACGCCCGGACCCGAGGAGGCGCTGTTGATGCCTGCCACAACCCAAATGTTGATATACCGCGTCGGGTCCCAGCGGATCAGGTTTTTGAGCGCCAGGTCCTGGGTTTCCATCGTGAAATTGGTCAGCGCCGATTGGGTGTGCGTTATACCGGTCGTGGCGGCTCCGCCGGGCGTGCGCCGGGCAAGGCAAAACCGAATGCCCGTGTCTTCACCCTCGACGGAGAAATAGCCGGCATGGGCAAAAGCGTCGTTGACCTGATCAAGAGCGGCCAGTATCTGGATGTCGCTCAGGTCTTCGGGGCCGTTGTTGTGAATGACGTGAAACACCACGGGCAGGGTGTACACCGGCGCGCCTTTCACGGCTGAATTGGACGACCCGGAGGCCTTTTGGTACAATTGGCCGTCCAGTTCAGCCTGCCGCGCGGCGCGTTCGGGGTGTTGTTGCCAGAGTTGCTGCTGGGCCGCAGACTGGCCACAGGTGAGTACGCGTTGCGGTGCGCGGAGGGGTTCCGGCAGTTTGACTTGTTGGGCAAATGCGACAAAAGGCGAAATAAGAAAGAATAGGGCAATACGGTGCAAGGCGTTCATTGGAATTCGCTTTTTGTGGTGAAAGACACAACCGGAGCGCACTGTGCTGCCCCTCAGTTGGCAAAGATCATCTCCCGGCTGTCGAGCGCTTGCCCGTCGACGTACAGGGTGTAAGCGAAGGCGCCGCGCACGCCGTAACCGTGTGTGTACAGTATCTCATTGAGTCCCGGGCGCAGTTCGATGGGTATCTGCTCCACTATTTTGCCCTGCAGATCCGTGATTTGAATCCATGCTTTGCGGTAACGCGGTACCTCATTGACCCAATAGGAGATCCAGGTCGCCTCATCGAATGGGTTGGGCCGGTTCTGGAACAGGCGGATATTGGGCGTGGCCTCGCTGGCAGGATCGTGGGCAGCATTGACGGTCGTGGCCAGTTTTTCGCCGCTGAACAAGCTTTCGATGCCCTGCGCATCCACGCCTGCCACGCTGACGATCAGGGCGCCCGTGGGATTGCAGGGGAACAGGCCGGTGCTGCCGTTGAGGGTAAAAACAGTATCCCAGTCGTTGGCGGTGCTGCGCAGGGCAACGCGGTAGACGCCCAGATTGGCCGGGTCGATAACCGTAACAGTCAGTTGCGAACCCGTGCGGAAGGCAGTGAAATCGGTCGGACGGGGCACGGCCCGGGCGATCATGGCGGCGGCGTTGCCGTTGATGACGGCATTGCGGGCCAGGTAGTTGAATTGTACAAAAAAAGAATCGACGACCGTGTCGCCGTCGGTATCTACGCCGAGGATGTCGTCGGAGGTATGCTGGCGGTCGTCGTAGCCGGGGCCGTTGGAAGCGTCGCCGTGTTCGTTGGCAGCGGTAAAGCGCATGGCCGGATAACCTTTCTGTCGGAACGGAATATGGTCGCCGCCCCTGCCCGTGCGGTCTTCGGGCGACATGATCCGGATGGTCATGGGTACGGCGGCAGTGGGCAGCAGGTTTTCCTGGTATTCCAGTTTGATGTAGCGCGCCAGCTGTTTGTGGGGCGAATTGAACGACAGGGCGGAGAACAGCCGCACGCTCGTGGAGTCGACGTCGTTGAAGCCCGGGCAGGAGGGCGGCGAGGAAGTTTGCCCGCAAATGACGCCGCCGATAACGTCGTTGTTCAATACGGCGCGCAGTGGAATGCCTTTTGTTTGTACGTATTGGCCAAATGCCTCGGCGCCGTAGAGGCCCTGTTCTTCGCCCGTGGTGAGGCAAAAAACGATCGTATGGGCGAAGGTATACTGCGCCATTACACGCGCCAGTTCGAGCACCAGGGCGGTGCCGCTGGCATTGTCTTCGACGCCCTCGGCCGGACAGTCGACGTCGCACAAAACATCGCAGCGGCTGTCCATGTGCCCTTCGATCAGGATGACGCCGGGGTTACTGGTGTCGGCGCCGGGCAGCACCGCGATCACATTGGCGTGGCGCCCCATGCCGCAGATGTCTTGGTCGAACTGGAGGTACGACACGACCAGCCGGTCTTCGTTTTCGGCGCTGAACTGTTGAAATTTCTGATATGCCCAGCGGCGTGCAGCCCCATAGCCGGTGGTGTTGCTGATCGTATCGCTGCCGGTGTTCCGCGTGCCGAACTGGCTCAGCCGGATAATATAGCTTTTCAGACTATCGGGCGAAACGCCCTCGGCAATTCCGTCGGCAATGATGCCCGGATCGGTGATGGCCGTTCCGGCCGCATAATCTGCCGGATTGTAATTGCCGAGCATGATTTGCTCCGCAACCGGATTGGTGGACAGGATATTGGTCTGGCCCGACAGGTTGCAGGGAAGGGCCAGGAGGGTCAGTATGCGAAGAAGTGTAGTCATGACACGGGTAATTTTCCCGCTAAAATACACAATCTGACCTTGGAAATCAGGCTTTCCGGTGTGCGCCGAAATAAGGCAGCGCCAGGTCTTTTTCCGATACGATCACCTTGCCCAGGTCGAACTGCCAATCAATGGCCAGGTGCGGATCGTCGTATCGCAACCCGCCTTCCGCGGCTTTGGCGTAATAGTTATCGCATTTGTAACAAAACTCGGCAGTTTCGCTCAACACGATGTAGCCGTGCGCAAACCCGCGCGGCACGAACAGTTGCTTTTTGTTTTCGGCGCTGAGGCGGATACTGAACCATTCGCCGTAATGGGGAGACCCTTCGCGCAGATCAACGGCTACGTCGAGCACCTCGCCTTCCACTACGCGCACCAGTTTGGCCTGGGCGTGTTCGCCGCTTTGGTAATGCAGGCCGCGCAACACCCCGCGCACGGAACGCGCCTGGTTGTCCTGCACAAAATCGGCGTGTATACCCATATCGGCCCACACCCGGCGGTTGTAGCTTTCAAAAAAATAGCCGCGTTCGTCGCCAAAGACGCCGGGTTCGAAAACGATCAGATCGGGTATAAAGGTTTCTGTAAATTTCATGGTCGGAGAATATTGCCGCAAAGTTGGCAAACAGGGCTTGGAGCATCCCAAACAGATCGCGCTTATTTTTTACCAATTTTAGGTTAGGCCGTTCAAAAATACCAGGTAGAATTGCTTAAAAACATCTTGGAAGCATCATTATTCATGTGACGGGCACGGAATTTGTAACGTCTAAATCGTCCTTATGTGCGACGATAAAAGTCAGGTTACCAGCTAAATGAAACATCTTTTGGAAATTGCCCAACTCATCAACCGGGTCAAAGGCCGGAAAGGCAGTGCCCTGGAGGAGAGTTTTGGCGGACTAAGCAGTAAAAACAGCAAGTTCAACGAGTTTTATGAATCCTTGCTGGCCGGCCGTTACAAAAACGACCGCGATGCCGCTACCCACCTGTACGGCTGTAGTCCGACTGATGATCGCTATCGTCAGTTAAAGTCGCGTTTCCGCAAACGTTTGCTCAACCTGCTTTTTGCGCTCGATCAGGTACAGACGCCGGTTGCCGCTTACGAACGCGCCTATTTTCAGTGCAATAAAGAGTGGGCGCTGGTCAAGATTCTCCTGTCGCAGGATGCTCCGCTCACCGCCGTCGAACTGGCCCGTTCGGTATTATCCATTGCGCTCAAATACCATTTTACCGAACATGTTCTGCAAAGCGCCAGGGTGCTGCGCGAGTATGCCATGCAGCAAGGCAGTTCACAGGATTTTTTGACCTTCGATGGTTTGGTGCGGGAATATGGGCAGGTGTACGAGGCTGAAATCCGTTCCGAGACGATTTGTATGCACATGGTTTACCAGCATCAGTATGCCTGTTCGGAGACCGAAAAAGGTTTGTTTTCCGATGAGATGCAAACCGCCGGTACAGAATTGGAGCAACTATATACACGGTTTAAAAGTCCGTTCCTGTACATGAGTTACATGGTCGTGCGGGCTTGTCAGTATGAAACCGAGCGCGATTGGAACGGTATACTGAAAGTTTGCAGGGAATATGACCAGTTTCTGGCCGAATACCCCTACTATCAGCACCATAGCAAGACGGAAAAACTGTGGCTGAAAAAATTCGTGGCCTATCTGCATCTGCGCGACTTTATACGCGGCAGACAGGATGCAGAAAAACTGCTTCAAACCACCTCCGAAGGCGATTCCTTCTGGTTTGCCACCCTCGATCGTTATTTTCTTTTAGCCATGCACACCGGTCAGTTTCTGGAAGCCAAAAGAATTTTTGACCGGGCGGCTCAGCATCCAAAATTCAGAAAATTGCCGCCTGCCGAACGCGAGAAGTGGCAGATTTACGAAACATACCTGGGCTTGTTTCAGGGAAGAATAGAGGATAGCGAAGGCGGGCGCTCCGTTCGTCTGGTGCCCGAATCATTGTTACAGACCAAAGACAATCGTTTGTTTGCCATGCACCAATCGGTGGTGCAGGTAGTCAGCGCAATCGCGCAAGACAACCTGATCGGCGCGGCCGGGCAAATCGATCAGTTGAAAAGTCTGGTCAGTCGCCAGTTCAAGACCGAAGTGCCCGGCCGCACGATGCAGTTTATCCGTTTGTTACAACATCTTGCCAAATCCGGTTTTAACGGTTTGCACCACAATGGTACCGCGCAGGCATTTGCCGAATTGCGCCGTATTCCGTTCCATTACAGCGGTGTGGCGCAGGATCTGGAGGTCGTGCCCTACGAACGGATATGGGAAGAGATTGTGCAAAATCTGCAGAAAGAGCATGTTTAAATTTCCGTCGCCGGGCTGCTGGCAGCATTGAAATTTAAACATGCTGTAAAAACATCCCTTAAAATTTCAGTCCCAGCGTCAGCACCAGGTCCGAAGTCGTATTGTCGGTGTCTACGGTCGGGGAGCCCGCATAAGGCGCCCGGATGGCGCCTTGTCCTTTGGAGAGGCGGTACCCCAGGTCGATGAAAAAGGCGTTGCCGCGCACGCCGAAACCGGCCGAGTAAGCCGTATTGAATCCGGTTTCTCCTTCGTTGGGTTTGCCCAGCAGATTGACGCCGCCCCGGAGCCGGAACTGGTCGAGGGCCAGTTCGCCGCCAAAACGCAGGTTAACGACCTGCCGGTAGCTGTTCTGAATTTGTCGGTTGACGATGCGTTCGAGTTGTTCGTTGCCGGTGCTCGACACGTCGGCGGTGAAGTTGTAGCGGCTGGCGCTGTAATCCACGAGTTCTACATCGGCGCTGATAAAGCCGTATTTGCGAAAGAGAAAAGCTGCGCTGCCGCTGGCCCGCCAGGGGGTGCGCAGGCGGTAGTCGAAGGTGCCGTCGAGCGACTGGTCGGTGTTGGAGTTGGGGCCGCCACCGTCGGTGTACTCGTAGGTAAACGTGTTGTAATAGTTGTCTGTAAGCCCCATCAGGGTGGGCGTGTGGAACGCAGCGCCCAGGCGCACCAGCGCGTGCGGGCGGTAGATCAGGCCCAGTTTCATATTGACGCCCACGCCTTGTGTGCGGAGGTATTCGGTGTATTGGAGGCGGTCGAAGTATTGCACCTGATCGGCGGCCAGATCGTTTTCCTCGTAAGTGCCGTCCAGCACGTAATTGACCACCGGTACGCCAATCGTGGCGCCGAGCATCAATTTTTCATCGTAGTTGCCGGCAAATGACAGCACCACTTCGTTCATATTGCCCGAGGTTGTAATCGAATGAGCATGGTTGATGATGGCGTCGGGCGTTGTGGCAAAATCGTACGCCAGTTCGTCCACCTGCTCGCCGGGGTTGATGACAGGGTCGTAAATGGCGCCGGTATTGTAAGCGAGTTGAGCGCCGAAGGGATCGAACTGGTCTACCGGACCGTTGGGTACGAAATCGGCAACTGCGGAAGCGTACAGGTCGTTCATG
>JADZFP010000267.1 GCA_020849825.1 Saprospiraceae bacterium | reverse complement strand
TTCATCAAACGCTCGGTGCAGGTATTCGATCCTGTACAGATGGCGATGTGGCGCATGGTACTGGCGACGGGATTTTACCTGCCCATTGCGGCGGTTTATTGGTCAAAAATCGACTGGAAGCGCTGGAAATGGCTGGTTGTGGTGGCGTTTTGCGGTTCGGCCATTCCGAATTTTCTCTTCGCCGTGGCCCAGCAGCACGTGGCGAGCAGTCTGGCGGGCGTGCTCAATTCGCTCACCCCGTTGTTTACGCTGGTGCTCGGTGTGGCTTTTTTCAAAATGGAATTTACGAAAAACAAGTTGCTGGGCGTCGTGCTCGGCTTGTTGGGCGCGGGTATCCTGATATTTTTCAACAGCAGCAGCGCCTTGTCGGGCAATGCCCTGTACGCGTCGATGTGCGCCCTGGCTACGGTGTGCTACGCGATCAATGCCAACACGGTCAACCGGCACTTGCGCGACCTGCACCCGGCGGCGATTGCTTCCGCGGCTTTTGTGCTGACGGGCGGCCTGTTTGTGATCGGGTTGTGGTGGTCGGACGGCTGGGCGGCTGTGCAGACACACCCGCAGGGCTGGACCGGGCTGGGCTATATTTTTTACCTCGCCGCCATCGGCACGGTTGCCGGGAGTATCGGTTATTTCTGGCTGTTGCAGCGCACCAGCGCCATTTTCGCTACTTCGGTGACTTATTTGTTGCCTATTACCGCCATGTTGCTGGGTGTGGCCGACGGCGAGCTGATCGGGGCGGCAGACCTGGCGGGCACCGGGGTGGTGCTGGCGGGTTTGTATCTGGCACGGAAGTAATTAAAGCCCGCTTAAAATTCAGCGTACAGCCGCAAATAATCCCGTTTGGACCGGCATTGCACCAAAACACTCGTTTACTTCGCAGCCATATTTGCCGCGTTCAGCGGTAATTTTTACCGGTCCAGCTTTTCGGAATACCGGATGTAATCAAGTTATCGTTTTGGGGTACCAATTTTGCGTAACGGAAACTACCTTGTTTTCTTTTCATCATTGGTTTTAACCCTTTCCCCTGTCATGTATCTAAGCAAATTGCGCTGGCTTTTGTTCTTACTGGTCTTGCCGGCCTGTATCACAAAAGTCGAACCTGATCCGGATATTCCGGTCGTCAGTTTTCAGAGCGACATAGTGCCTATTCTCAGCGCCAATTGCGCTCTGGCCGACGGCTGCCATGCTGCTTTCGGCGGGGAGTTTCCGCTGGTGACCCATGCCGACGCGGTGCGCTACGTGCAGCCCGGCGATCCGCACGGCAGCGAACTGTATCAGGTCATCCGGAAATACAGCGGTGAAGAAGCCATGCCGCCCAAGCCCAATGCGCCGCTGAGCGATCAGCAGATTGGGCAGATTTACGTCTGGATTTTGCAGGGCGCGACCGATAATTGAACCAATACACAAGTCATCCAAATATTTCAATTTTCTCGCACTTATGAAAAAATTTGCCTGGGGACTCCTGTTTGCGCTCCCGTTTGCCGTGATGGTACTGGCCGACAGCTGCTATTATGACAATTTGCAAGAACTGCACCCCGAATTGTTGCTCAACGACTGCGACACGACCGGCGTCATCAGTTATCAGGCGGATATCGTGCCGATTATGACCGGCTCCTGCGGCGCCAACAACTCCTGCCACAATACTGCCGGCGCAGGCGGCGGTTTTGTTTTGGAAAACTACGACGGCGTCAAAAATGCGGTGGAAAGCGGCCTGTTCCTCAGCGCCATTACCTGGGACGGCAATGCTTCGCAAATGCCCGACGGCAGCTCCACGAAGATCAACGACTGCTATATCGCCACCATCAGCAAATGGGTGGCCTCCGGTTATCCCAACAATTAATTTTCACCCGTCGATATCCATCTGAACAAGATATGAAAGCCAAATATCTGCTCGCGCTGCCCCTGCTTTTCCTTTCCTTTCTGCTGAACGCCCAGGACGACCTGCTCGAAGGCCTGGAACAGGAAGACAACAGCCCCGTGCTCGCTACCTTCAAAGGCACCCGCCTCATCAACCATCAAACCGTGGAAGTGCCCGGCCGCCGCACCCTCGATTTCCGCATCGCACACCGCTTCGGCGCGTTCAATAGCGGCTGGTACGACTTCTTCGGCTTCGACAACGGCGCTTCCATCCGATTCGGTCTCGAATACAGCTACGACGGCCGTTTGCAATTCGGCATCGGGCGTACCTCGATCGACAAAGTCGGCGACGGCTTCCTCAAATACCGCCTCCTGCGGCAACACCCGAACGGCTGGAAACAGGTGAGCGTGACGCTGTTTACCTCGGCTTATTACACCATGCGCAAAGACCCGGACAAGGAGGCCAACGGTTTTGACAAGTACGAAAACTGGACGAGCCGCCTCTCCTATGCCCATCAGATCATCATCGGGCGCAAATTCGACGACCGCCTGTCGCTGCAAATCGCGCCGACGATGATCCACTACAACCTGGTCGACCGCATTTCCGACAAAAACGACGTGTTCGTACTCGCAGCGGCCGGTCGTTACAAGTTCACCAAACGCGCCGCACTCACCCTCGAATACGGCTGGCGCATCAACGAATATACCCGCACGCAGTATTACGATTCGTTCAGCGTCGGCCTCGACGTCGAAACCGGCGGCCACGTGTTCCAAATGTTTCTCACCAACTCGCCCGGTCTGACCGAGCCGCAGTTTTTTGCCCAAACCACCGACCAGTGGAAAGACATGGGCATCCGCTTCGGATTCAATATTTCCCGGGTATTCACACTTTGATGTCACGATGATTTAATCCCTTACACAACGCTTAATCCATCAATCGATTTAATTATGAAGAATGTCCTTCTTGGTCTCGCCCTTGCGAGCCTTGCTCTTGTTGTGCTCTTGCCTGCCTGCCGGCACGAATTGAGCCCCATCGACATCAGCAATATAAATGACCCCAACGATCCGCCGCCCGACCTGGGCGACACGACCGGGGTGCCTTGCAGCGGCGACACGGTTTATTTTCAAAACCAGATACTGCCCCTGCTGATCTCCAGTTGCGCACAGTCGGGTTGCCACAACGTGCAATCGCACGAAGACGGGGTAATTACGACTGATTATGCCCATATTATGCAGCATATCAAACCGTTCAACCCGTCTCAAAGCAAAATTTATAAAGTCATTATCGACAACGATCCTGACGACCGGATGCCGCGCCCGCCCGCGGCGCCCTGGACGCAGGAGCAGATCAATCTGCTCAAAACCTGGATCGAACAGGGTGCGCTCAACAATGCCTGCAATGAAAATTACGGCCAGTGCGACACCTCCCAAGTGACCTACGCCAATTTCATTCAACCCCTGATGGCCAACTACTGTCTGGGTTGCCACGGCGCCAACAACCCCAGCGGCGGCATCCGCCTGACCAATTACGCCGAGGTGAAGGCCCAGGGACAAAACGGCAAACTGTACAACAGCATCGTGTGGGCGCCGGGCTATTCGCCCATGCCCCAAAACGGCAGCCAGCTCTCGGCCTGTTACATCTCGAAACTGAGGGCCTGGATCGACGCCGGGATGCCGCAGTAAAAAGGGGTTGATGAGGTTGATAAGAGTCTATGAGGGTTTATAAAAGGAGGATGCACGATTGTTGTGAATGATGTGTTAGTTGGCTCCTTCCGTGAAATTTTTTCGTTTTTCAAGGGGTTTATAAAGTTGATAAGGTTGATTTGGGTTTATAAAAAGGAGGGTGGACGATCGTTGTTTACCCGAAATCCCATCAACCATATAAACCTTATAAACCCTCATCAACCCCTTTTAAAATCATTATTTTCCCACGCACACCACTCAATTTCACACAACTATGAAACACAGCATTAAGTTAGTCATCCTGCTTCTGGTTGCTTTGCCGACCATCCTCTCCGCCCAAAAATGGTTTAGCCGCGACGCAAAGGTCTATTTCGACGCTACGACCAAAGGGTCGCCCGAACGCATCGAAGCCACCAACAAAAGCGGAACTGTGGTGCTGGAACAAGCCAGCGGCCGTGTGGAGGCCTCGGTTCTGATCAAAGGTTTCCTGTTTGAAAAAGCCCTCATGCAGGAGCACTTCAACGAGAACTATATGGAGTCGAGCAAATTCCCGAAAGCCACGTTCAAAGGCAAGATCGACAACCTGTCGGCCGTCAATTTCGGCCAAAACGGCACCTACACCGCCCAGGTATCGGGCGATATGACCATGCACGGCGTGACCAAACCCGTGAAAACCACGGCAACGCTGAAAGTCAACAACGGCAAGATCGGCTTCTCCGCCAATTTCAACCTGTTGCTGAGCGATTACGGCATCTCGGTGCCCACCATGGTGGCCGACAAACTGGCCAAGGAAGCCAAGGTGTCGTTCACCGGCGACTTGCAACCGATGAAGTAAGCCTCATTGGCTTTGTCTTAACAATATAACCGCAAAGGGGTAAGCCCCCTTTGCGGTTTTGTTTTATATGTCGGGCGCCCGACAAATGAGTGTCCTTTTTTACCTTAAATTGTCATTAAAATCAGACAGAAGCTGACGTAGATCATTGCCTGGCGGGTCTTCTGGCAAGAGTTATTGCCCTTAATTGATCAAATCACCTTTCTTTTTAATTCCCCCAGGTTATTCCCGTATTCATCCGCACTTCCACCCATCGGAAGTGTGGCCGTTTTTTCCTTCAACTCCTTTTGTCTGACTTTCATGAAAAAGACGTTTACCTTTTTATTCCTCCTGTCTGCATTCAGCTATTTCGTTTCGTGTGAACACGACCCCGCCACCAGCACCGACACGTTGCTGGAACTGACCCTCGATCAGCGCTCGCCCACCGGTTCCTTCACAGGGTATATCATGCCGGAGAGCGACGATTACGCGGCCCTGCCCAATCAGGACCCCAAAAACCCGGTGACGGCTGCGAAGGTCGAACTGGGCCGTATGTTGTTTTTTGAGACCGGTATCGGTCTCGAACCCAAATACGCCGTGTCCAAAACGGCTTATTCCTGTTCGAGTTGTCACATTCCCGAGCGCGGTTTTACTGCCGGCCGTTTCCAGGGTATTGCCGACGGGGCCCTGGGTTTTGGTAATTTTGGCGACGGCCGCTACCTCAACCGCCACTACACCGGCGACGAGGTCGACGCCCAGGGCGCGCGCCCTTTGCCGACGATCAATACGACCTACGTCACCAACGCCCTCTGGGCCGGCACCTTTGGCTCTTTCGGGGTCAATGAAGGCACCCAGTCGGTCTGGAACCAGGATACCCTGATCGCCATCAACTACGACGGCCTTATGGGCCTCGAAGCCAACAACAACCGCGCGCTGATCGTACATCGTCAGGTGATCAACAAGGCCGTGACCGATTCGCTGGGCTACACGGCGATGTTCGACGTCGCGTTTCCCGAGATCCCCGAAAACGAGCGTTACACCCGCAAAATCGCCGCCTTTGCGATCGCCGCCTATTTCCGCACGATCCTGACCAATGAGGCGCCCTTCCAGCACTGGCTGAAAGGGAAACGCTCGGCCATGACCGAACCGCAAAAACGCGGCGCGATCCTCTTTTTCGGCAAAGCCGGCTGCTCCAACTGCCACAACAGTCCCTCGCTCAACAGTCAGCCGCACGCTTTCTTTGCTCTGGGCGTCAAAAACCTGTATCAAAGCGGCCACCAGGTGTTCCGCACCGGCCCCAACGATGCCCGCAATTTCGGCCGCGGGGGCTTCACGCATCGCCCGGAAGACATGCACAAATTCAAAGTGCCGCAACTGTATAACCTGAAAGAAGCAGACTTCTACTTCCACGGCGCCAGCAAACGCTCCCTGCGCGAAGTGGTGGAATATTTCAACGACGGCGTCCCCGAAAACCCCGATGTGCCGCAAAGCCAGATTTCCAGCCTCTTTCACCCGCTCGGCCTGACCAATGCCGAAATGGACGACTTGACCGACTTCCTCGAAAACGCACTCTACGACCCCAACCTCAAACGCTACGCCCCCGCCCAGGTTATGTCGGGCAATTGCTTCCCCAACAATGATATGCCGTCGAGGCTGGATATGGGGTGTAATTGATTTTTGAGGTTGATGAGGTTTATTGGGTTGATGAGGTTGATAAGGTTTATAGAAAAGGGTTGTTGCTGCTCTCTTGTATTTATTAGAGAGCAGCAACAACCCTTTTATCAACCCTATAAACCTCATCAACCTTATCAACCCTATAAACCTCATCAACCTTATCAACGCTTTTTTTCATCATCCACAATCATCATTTCCTGCAAAATTTCGAGGATGGTTTCTGCCGGCACTTCGCGCGGGTGGTAAAAAGTAGCGCTGGCGACCTGCGTGCGGTTTCTGAAATCGAGCAGCCCTTGTTCATTCGACAATAAATAAGCCTGGCAGACGCCCCATTCGATACCGCCGTCTTTGGTGGGGTTGAGGTAGCAGAGCCAGCGGTTGCGATCGTAGAAGGGGAGTTTGTAGCGAAGTTTGGGTACTACGCCCGGGAAGCCGGTGATGAGTTCGTGCAACACCTGCATCACCGCCTTTTGTTGCGGATGCTCCCAGGTTTCAATAAAATCGAGGCACGACGCCATGGTTCCGATCAGGGTTTAAACCAGCTGGAATAGTGGACGTAGTTGTTGGCAATGCGTTGGATCTGGCCTTTAAACAACTCGGGCGTGAGTTCTTTCACCCGCCGGGCCGGCACGCCCGCATACACGCCGCCGCTGTGGCACACCGTGTTTTCGAGCACCACGGCGCCCGCGGCGATGAGGCAGTTTTCTTCCACCACCGCCTGGTCCATCACGATGGCGCCCATACCGATGAGCACGTTGTCGTGCAGGGTGCAGCCATGCACCAGCGCCCGGTGCCCGATACTCACGTTGTTGCCGATGGTGGTGCCGCATTTCTGATACGTGCCGTGCAGAATGGCGCCGTCCTGGATATTGACCTTGTTGCCCATGCGGATAAAATTCACGTCGCCGCGCACGACGGCCTGAAACCACACGGAGCACTCGTCGCCCATGACCACGTCGCCGATGATGGTGGCGTTTTCAGCGAGAAAGCAGTTTTGACCGAATTGAGGGGTGAAATCGCGACAGGGAATGATGAGAGCCATTCTTATGAGGATTTGAGGATTTGAAGATGCGAGGATGCGAGCGGTTATTGGTCCTGTTTTCTTTTCCAGTAAATACCCGCCAGGGCATAAATGCCCCAGGCAGCCAGTGCCCCGATGGCGTTGGCCAGCATGTCGTCGAGTTCGAAAAAGCGGCCGGGGATAAATGCCGCCTGCACAAACTCCATCAGCACCCCGTAGCCGGCAGCGGCGGCAGACATCAGTGCGGCCGCAAGCGTGGTCAGGCGCCCCTGGTACAGGCGCAGTCCGCGCAGCGACAGCCAGCCCAGCACACCGTACGCCAGGGCATGACCCAGCTTGTCGGGCGCCAGCAGGTCGAATTTGGGCAACTGCACGCTCGGCATAACCGACAGGCCCGTTATGCCTGCCAGGCACAATACCGCGGGCCAAAAAGCCGGCCACCAGGATAATCGTTGAGGAGTGTTGAGCATATCTTTTTTTTGAGGGTTGATGAAGTTGATGAGGTTTATAAGGGTTTATAACCCTCATCAACCTTCACTCCATTACCCCTTTCCGTTTCATCTTGTAATAATGTACCCCGGCGCCGAACACCCAGCCTTCTTTACCGGCTTTGGTGCGGACCTTGACCCAGTGGTCGGTCACTTTTTCGTAGCCCAGGTTGATTTCTTCGGTTTTTTCGGTCTTTTGATTGAGGAAATAAACCGGTTCATAGAGTTCCAGTTTGGCCACCACATCCGACTTCAGCGTGGGTTCCTTGCGGAGTTTCAGTCCGTCGATGGTGACGTACAGGGTCGAATACTTTTGTCCGGAGGGCTGGGCCGGCTGCGTAGCCGTGGGGCTGGTTGAGGTCGGGGTCGTCGTCGGGGCTGCCGAGGGCGAGCGCGTCACCACAGGGCGCTGGGCGCCGGGTTGGGTAGGGGCCACGGCATTGGGGCCAGGGGTTGTGGTGGTTGTGGTTTGTTGTACCGGCGCGGGGTTCTGCGGCACAAAGACCGTATCGCGGCGGCGGGGGCGGTCTTCGGCGTCGATATTCTCATCGAGATCGCGCAGACGGGTGCCGATTTCGGCGCGTTTGCCTGAACATTTGGAAATGCCCCAAAGGGCCACGCAACCGAAAAAAATGAGGATAATCAGCGATTCCAAACGGGGAATTCTCATGTTTTCTCCGCACAGTTTTTTGATAAAAATTTTGCCCGACAGGGCACGGAAACAGACAACGAACGGCGCGCGCCGTTACATTTATACCCAAGGAACAGTGGTTTGCGAAAGTCTTGCTTGCCCTCAGCTCTCCTGACTGCGTTGTAAAGCCTCGCCGATGCACTGGATCGTCTGCGTTTTACGCCTTGTCAGGCGACCTGATGCCTGCGCAATCTTTTTCGCAAACCACTGTTCCTTGGGTATATCAAAAACAAAAGTAGCGCGCTGCCGCCAAACGGGCCGGGCAAATGTTCCCGGGCGCGCCAATTGTTTCGACAAGCTACACTCCCCTGTGTCATGACCGACAGCCTGCTCTACCAGATCGCCCTGACGCTCCTGCCCCAGGTAGGCCCCGTAACGGCCAAACTGCTGGTCAGTTATTGCGGCAGCGCCGAAAATGTGTTCCGCGCCAGCCGCCGCGAACTCCTGCGCATACCCGGCATCGGGCCGGCAGTAGCCGACAACCTCCGCGCCGCCGCGCCGCTGTTGCAGGCCGAAAAAGAACTCGTTTTTTTGGAAAAACACGAGGTCACGGCCCTGTTTTATACCGACAACCGCTACCCCGCCCGCCTGCGCCAGATCGCCGACGGGCCCGCGCTGGTGTATTTCAAAGGTTCCGGCACAGCCCTGCTCGGCGCGGAACGCATCGTCGCCATCGTGGGTACCCGCCAACCAACCGAATACGGCCGCATGGCCTGTGAAGAACTCGTGAACGGCCTGAAAACCTACGGCGCCATGGTGGTGAGCGGTCTGGCCTACGGCATCGATATCGTCGCGCACCGGCAGGCCACGGCCCAGGGCATCGCCAACATCGGCGTGCTGGGGCACGGACTGGGCAGCATCTACCCCAGTCACCACCGCCCCGTAGCGCTCAAAATGATCGAACACGGCGGACTACTCAGCGAGTACGTACACGACGCCAAACCCGACCGCGACCATTTCCCCATGCGCAACCGCATCATCGCCGGCTTGTGCGACGCGCTGGTCGTGGTGGAAACCGCCACCAGCGGCGGCTCGATGATCTCCGCCGAATTCGCCTTGCAATACGCCCGCGAAGTATTCGCCTTTCCCGGCCGCGTCACCGACCCCAAAAGCGCCGGCTGCCACCTCCTGCTCAAAACAGAACGCGCCCGCCTGCTCGAAAACGCCGCCGACCTCGCCGCCGTGATGGGCTGGGCCGAAGCCGGTCGCGAAACCGCCCGCCAGCTCGCCCTGCCCCTCGATCTCGACCCCGCAGAAACCCGGCTCGCAGACCTCATTCGCCGGCAACCCGAAATCGCCGTGGACGAACTGGCCCTGGCCGCGGGCCTGCCACCCGGCGAACTGGCAGCTGCAGTACTGGCCCTCGAATTCAAAGGCGTGGTGCGGACTTTGCCGGGGAAACGGTATGTGCTGACGGGGTGAGGTCGCTTAAAACTGTATAATTTTGGATCTTATGAAAAATCTAAAACCTGACAGATTTATTAACATTGAAATAGATGGCTTGACAAATAGTATACAAAACTTACATACCGGTCAAAACCATGAAACAGAAATTCAGTACATAACAAAAAATGATTTCAAGCAAATTGCCAGACGCGCTGGCTGGAAGTTTAACTGGAAGGCTGAAGTTAAATACGCTGACCGGAGCATTTATAAACTAACCACAATTGATCTCCCTGATCAAATTCAGGGCCTTATCAGTTTAAGCGACCACAGCGACCACATTTACCTTCATCTGGTCGAAAGTGCGCCTTTTAATCTTGGAAAAAATAAAGTATTTTTGGGTGTTCCCGGAAACCTGATTGCCTTTGCTTGTAAATTGTCTCAAAATTTGGGCTATCAGGGTTTTGTCGCCTTTCAAGCAAAAACAATTTTAATACGACATTATGAGCAAACTCTGGGGGCGACTCATATTGGGGGACAAAAAATGATAATATATCCTAATGAAGCTGCCAAATTGATTCAATGCTATTTCAAATCGTAAGCGATGGCAAAAGTCAAGTCCAAACTTAATATTGACCTGGAAATAAGCCCGATGCCTTTGTCAGATGCCGACCGGGCGGCGATCAGCAATGCTATCGCAGATTACAAGCAATCCGGAAGAAAGTCCGAACCACCTGTAGCTCCGACAAAGGACCGCAATACCAAAACGCAGACAGTGGCCAAAGGATCTACAACGAAAAATCCTTCGCAAAAGAAAAACAACGTGGCGCCTGTTAAGCAGTGAATCCGTCCTGGCCCCTCGAATTCAAAGGCGTGGTGCGGACTTTGCCGGGGAAACGGTATGTGCTGACGGGGTGAAGGGTACAAGGCAGTTTTTCCTTGATTCCTCAAAGTTTAACTTTGCGGCAAAGGACACACACGCCATAACCATATGATCACCCCGTATCAGGCAAAATACTACGCTTACGAACTGTCAAAAAAAGCCAACTCCGACTCCACGGAAAAGTTTGGCGCTACTTTAATAGACGCAAAGGTCGAACTTAATCCGCACCAGATCGAAGCGGCGCTCTTTGCGTTTAAATCTCCGTTTTCCAAGGGCGCAATCCTGGCGGACGAAGTCGGCTTGGGGAAAACCATTGAGGCCGGCATTTTACTGAGCCAGCAATGGGCCGAACACAAAAGACGTATCCTGATTATTTGCCCCTCTGCACTACGTAAACAATGGGTCAACGAGTTGGCTGATAAATTTTACTTGCAATCCGAGGTATTGGAAAGCAAGACATTCAACGCGAAATACAAAGATGGCTCAAAAAACCCCTTCGACGACAGCCAAACCATCAAAATTTGCTCGTATCAATATGCTGCCAAAAAAGCAGAGTTTATTCAGTTGACTTCGTGGGACTTAGTCGTTTTGGACGAAGCCCATTATCTGCGTAATGTCCATAAAAACCCGGACAGCATGGCCGCAACCATCAAAAACGCCATTAAAGACTATAAAAAGGTGTTGCTAACCGCTACACCACTCCAAAACCGTCTGGATGAATTATTTGGTCTAGCCGGATTTATTG
>JADZFP010000266.1 GCA_020849825.1 Saprospiraceae bacterium | reverse complement strand
AATGCTGACGGGTGAAAGATCGGACAAATAGCGCCCCAATTGTACGTAAAGGGGCTGATCGAGCCCCAATTCGGTTGTTTTGGCTTTTACCGTGGAAATATCACTGCGTTGCCCAAACGTCAGTCGGGCTGGATCGACCGGCGAAAGAAAAATAATGCCGGCAATGGTCACAACAACCAGCAGCATGACAAGCAGGCCATAAGCCAAACGGCGAAAAATCAGGGCGATCACAGTGCGAAAATCAGTGCCTGGCTAAAAAGACTTCCGGAAACTTGCGGCGGCGACTATACCACTGTCACAACCACATCCTGGCGATCGATCATGAAACCGAGGGCCTGTATATCGAAACCGTGCCGGGCTGCCTCTTGCTGAAATGCCCCTTCATGCTCCTGCGCCACCGCAAGCAGCAAGCCGCCGCTGGTTTGCGGGTCGCACAGGATGTAGCGTTTTTCGTCTTCCGCACCGGCAATTTTGTCGCCATAGCTGTCCCAGTTGCGGTGAGTGCCGCCGGGGACACATTTTTGGTCGAGATAAAAGCGGATCACTTCGGGGTTCATGACCGGGACTTTATCAAACTCGACAATGGCGCTGGTATTGCTGGCCTCGCACATTTCGACCAGGTGCCCCAACAGGCCAAAGCCGGTCACGTCGGTCATGGCCTGCACATAAGGCAACTTGCCGAAAGCCTCGCCCACTTTATTCAGTTTTTTCATGCTGTCGGGCGCCAGCTGGGCATGCTCCGGCTGCAACAAACTCTTCTTCTGGGCGGTCGTCAGGATGCCCACGCCAAGCGGTTTGGTTAAAAACAAGCGCGCGCCTGGTGTTGCGCCGCCATTTTTTTTCAAATACTCCAGTCGTACACGGCCCGTTACCGCCAGCCCGAAGATGGGCTCCGGACTGTCGATGCTATGCCCGCCAGCCAGCGGAATACCCGCTTCTGCGCAGGCTTTCCGGCCGCCTTCGATCACCTTGTTGGCCACTTCCGGGGGCAAGGTGTTGATCGGCCAGCCCAGAATAGCGATAGCCAGCAAAGGTGTGCCGCCCATGGCATAAATGTCGCTGATGGCGTTGACAGAAGCGATGCGGCCGAAATCTTCCGGATCGTCGACAATCGGCATAAAAAAATCGGTCGTGCTCACCACGGCCGTGCCGTCGCCCAGGTCGAGCACGGCGGCATCGTCGCGTTCTTCATTGCCAACCAGCAAACCCGGGTAAGCCTCATGTGCCGTATGGCTTTTCAGAATATGGTCGAGCACTTTGGGCGCGATTTTGCAGCCGCAACCTGCTCCGTGCGAATACTGGGTCAGTTTGTAGTCGGACATGGTCGCTTTTACCATTGAACGGTGAAGCTAAGGCTGGGCAACACGGGCAACTGATTGATGCGTTCGTAGCGCACCCGGTCGAAGTAAAAGATATTCGGGCGGTCGTACACGTTGGTGCAGGAAGCCGTGATTTCGGCTTTGCCGTGTTTGCCGAATTCAAAGGTGCGTTTGATCGACAGGTCGAGGCGGTGGTAATAAGGCAGGCGGCCGCCGTTGCGAACAGAGTCATAGATAATCCCGTAATCGGCATTGCCGCCGTAAATATCCGTATTGAGGATATCGTCGAAATTGTAAGACGTATAGAAGCCCTGGGTCAGCGTGAAAGGGAAGCCGGAGCCAAAGTTGAAACGCGCGCCAAACTCCCATTCGTCTTTTTTACCCATTTGGTAGGTACCCACCACGTTGAGGTTGTGGCGACGGTCGAAGACAGGCGGATAGGTTTGTTCGCCGTCGAAGCGGGTGACGTAACCCAGCGAATAAGCCGCCCACAGGTACGCTTTGCGCCATTCGATTTTGCCGGAAAAGTCAACCCCGTACGCTTCGCCTGTTTCAGCAACGTAGTTGGGGTCGTTGGCTTTGGTCTTGTTGCGGTTGAGGGCGACGAGTTGGGTGAAATCTTTGTAATAGCCCTCGACATTGAGGTCAAAATTGTCGGACACGTCGATTTCCACGCCACCTACGCCGTGCCATGCTTTCTGCAGGCGATCACTTTTCGGCAGCAGCGTAACCGGGTCGTACACCTGCTCATCCGGCGTGGTGAGGAAGCCGACAAACAGGTTGACGATATCGCGTTCGTTGACGGTCGACAACAAGTTCTGGGAATAAAGACCGCCTGCAGCCTTGAGGCGCAGGTAATCGGTCAGGTTGTATTTGATACCCAGGCGCGGCTCCGGCGATACGGAAGGCAGCGATGCATAGTATTGGATACGGAAACCGGGCTCGATCACCAACGGACCTTTTTTGTATTTCCAGCGGAAAAAGCCGGCCACCTCGGTATTGTCGTCTTTGCGGCTGAAATCGTAGTCGCGGAAGTTGACATATTCAAATACCGTGCGCAATCCGTTCATTTCGAGCCCGTAGCGCACTTCGTTGTTGCGACCGAAGTTGGTAAAATTCAACACCGCATTGTAGCCGGAAATGGTGCTGCTGCGCGGTTTGCGGTCGGCCTCCACAATATT
>JADZFP010000265.1 GCA_020849825.1 Saprospiraceae bacterium | reverse complement strand
TGGTTTTGCCGTGGTCGACGTGGGCGATGATGGCGATGTTGCGGATGTTTTTCATGCAAATAAGTAGGAATGGATCAGGGGGCTTCGGTCCGACAAAAAGAAATATTTATCAAAACCCCGCCCTTTTTCCAAATTTTAATCTGACAGAGCAGCTTTTTAAAACGAGCCGCAAAATTACGTTTTTTAAACGCCAAAAAAAAGCCGGTATTTATCCCGACTTTGTTAACGATTGATGAAGTTTTAAAAAAAACTGCCAATCTGCTTCCGGCAAGCATTTTTGGACCGCTATCCTCCCCCGCCGGTCTGCGTTTTTCGCGGCAAAACTTCACCGCACAAATACATGATGCTGCGCAGGTTGGGCCGGGAGTTGTCATAAACGACGATACCCGCCACCATCGTGCCCACCCTCCCGATGCTGTCGAACTTAATTCGGATCACGGCGCTTTCACCAGGCATGACCGGGTACTCGGGCCGGGCAACCACCACACAATTACAAGCGGTTTTTATCTCGGAGATGACGTAGGGCGACTTGCCGGTGTTTTTTACCGTAAAGGAATCGAACACGATGTAGCCCGACTCCACTTTCCCGAAAAAGAGCGAATCCTTGTCCCACTCAACCGTGGTTCGCGGCGCATTGACGCCCTCGTTGTTGAGCACGGAGATATACTGCAGGGTTTTTTCCTGCCCGGCAGCCGGCAAATGGCGGTAAGCATCCTGCAGTTCCTGGTCGAGTTCGCTTCCCTGGGTGCGCATATAACCCAACAATTTGAGTTTTTGGGCGGTGCTCAGGGTGCGCAAGTGCGGGCGCAAATCCTGCGCCGGTTGTTGGGCAGACGTAGAATTTGCCAAAAGGAGCAGGAAAAGGAAGACAACAGGCCGGATCATGCTTATATATTTAATTCCCTGAAAAACGACGTGGGTCGCTCCGATGATACCGGGCGACCCACGTTTTTGTGCGGGAAGCGAGACTCGAACTCGCACGACCTTGCAGCCAATGGTGTTTGAGACCATCGCGTCTACCATTCCGCCATTCCCGCGGCGCTCGAACCCTTCGGTTCAAAAAGCGGCTGCAAATTTAGACAGATTTTCCCTTATGCGCAACAAATACCTTTTTTTGAAAAAATAGTCGCGCACTTTGGGCAGAAGGGCGTCGCCCCCTGGGTCGCTGTATTGTTTTAAGACGGGTTCCACGGCCTGATTCAGTTGCTGCTCCATTTCCTCCACAGCCCGCAGGGTTTGTGCATAACGCTGCGCATCGAAGTCCATCTCCAGTTCCATCAGGCTTTCATTGATGTCCATCATGTCCATCAAAAAATCCTGCGGAAGCGCCGGCTGACTTTGCTCATCACCCAACAAGCCTTTGATTTCCAGGACATAACGAATGCGGCGATCGGGATCGGCGAGGGTGTTATACGCCTCGTTGTTGAGCGTCGACTGCTCCAGCATATCGGCCTGTTGCGCCTCATCGGCCAGGGTATGAAAATCGGGGTGGTACTTTTTGCTGTTCAGCAGAAAAGTGCGTCGCAGGGCTGCCTCATCAGGGAAAAAACCGACCGGGATATCAAAGAATTCAAAATAGTTCATTTGCCGAAAAACTGCGAAATCCAGTGTCGCCAGATGTCGTTGCCCAAGGCAAAGACCATGAGGCCGAGCAGCAGGAAGAAGCCGACGGTCACGGCGCGTTCCATGAATTTGTCACTCACCTTGCGACGGGTTACCACTTCCCAGAGCAGGAACATGACGTAACCGCCGTCGAGGGCCGGAATGGGCAACAGGTTCATAAAGGCCAGAATCAGGCTCAACTGGGCGGTCATGGCCCAGAAACGCTCCCAGTCCCACTCGGTACCGAACATTTTGCCGATACTGATCAGGCTGCCGAGGTTGTCTTTCACGGCGATCTTGCCTTTGAACATTTGTCCGAAGGCTTTCATCTGGTTGTCGAGAAAGCCCAGGCCCATTTCAACCCCTGCGGGGAAGGCTTCGAAGAAGGAATATTTTTCGCGTTCGATCTTGTAAAAGGTACCGGCCGACTGCGGGAAGGCGCCGATTTTTCCGTCCTCCGTGAGCGTGACGGCAAAGTCGAGCGTGTCTTTTTCGTTGCGCAGTACGGTGACGGTCGTGGGTTTACCCTTGAACTCCTGCGCCAATGGCGCAAACTGGTCGTAAAACTCCGTGGACCGCCCGTCGAGTGCGATGATTCGATCGCCTTTTAGCAACCCGGCCTCCGCGGCGGGTTTGCCGGCAGGTGTCGATTCGATGTAAAAAGGTACCCGAGGAGCCATCAGCATGCCCTTGGGTACTTTCTGGCTGGTGAGTTGTTCGGCAATATCGGCAGGCAACTGGAGCATTTGCTCCTGCCCGTCGCGGCGGATGGTGATGTTGTGTACGTCGTTGAGCACCACGGCCTCGATGAGTTCGGCCGGCTCGACGCGATCGAAGGGCTTGTCGCCGATTTTCAGGATCATATCGCCTTGCCGGAAGCCCTGGCGGAGCAGGAGCGAGTCCATGGCAAGACCGTATTTCAGTTCCGAGGTAGGCACATAAGCTTTGCCATAGCCCCAGAGCATCATAGCGAAGATGAAAAAGCCGAGCAGGAAGTTGACGGTGACGCCGCCGATCATAATAATAAGGCGTTGCCAGGCTGGCTTGGAGCGGAATTCCCAGGGCTGGGCCGGTTGTTTGAGTTGTTCGGTGTCCATGCTTTCGTCGACCATGCCCGAAATTTTGACATAACCGCCGAGCGGAAGCCAACCGATACCGTATTCGGTTTCGCCGCGTTTGACTTTCCAAAGCGAGTTGAAGGGGGCGGCATCGAAGAAGAGGTAGAATTTTTCCACCCGGGTTTTGAACCAACGGGCGGGAAAGAAGTGCCCCATTTCGTGCAAAATGATGAGCAGAGAAAGGCTTAGCAAAAACTGCGTGATAGTGATCAGCGTATCCATTCAAAAAATTTACGAGTCAATTGGAGGGTCAAATGTCTGCAAAAAACAAACGAGGATCTCCGAAGTTGCGGGCAAAGCTACGGAAGTCCTCGTTGGTTGTGACGCTTGTTGGACAAACGTCGTGTTTCAGACGCCTATTTCACGGTAGCGCTGGGTGTTGGCGGGGTCTATTTTGGTCATGATCTGGATCACCCGTTCTTTCTGCGGTTTGGCGCCGATCTTCCACATTTCGATGAGTTCGTCGCGTTTGGAATTGGCGAACATCTGTACGATCATGGAATTGAAATAGGCAATGCTGACCTTTTCGATCTCTTCGAGCGATTGCAGAATGGCGACTTTGCCCTGGGTAATATCGGTAGTAAACATGTCCAGCCCTTTCCGGTGGTAGTTGTACATGGCGTTGCGGAAGGGTTTGACGCGCGGATTGAGCAGGTTTTCCATACTCCAGTACCGGTTGCGGTTTTTACCGCCGTCGCCCGGGCGCCAGCCCGGCGACTTGTTTGAGGTCGAGTTCTGGATATTGGTGACCAATTGCTGCGCAATCAGGAAATAAGGGTCGCCGCCCTGCGGGGAAAAGGTATCATAGTCCATGCCCAGGATGACGTAGACGTAAAAAGCGAACAAAGCGGGCAGGTTCTGGTTTTCCGAACCGTCGCGCAGAAACTCAATGGGCTGGTTTTGTTCGTAGCTGAAAATAACGTCTTTGTCGAGGTGCGAAAGCAAGGGCGTTTCGTAGCTGGTACCGTACACCGGGCGCACGGCCTGTACGGCCAGTTCGGCTTCGAAGGTATTGTTGTCCTGCTCGGTTTTGATGGTCATGATGAAGTTGCATTTGATCCGCTCCTGCGGTTCGAAGGCATCTTCGGTCCATTTGGTGTTGTTGAGAAATTCGCGCAAGGCCGTTTCCAGCTGATCGAACACTCGGCGGTCCGTCCGCTGCAATTGGGGGGTATTGATCTTAACCGTGCAATTGAGTTCTCCCTGGGCAAAAATGCCGGCATTTAGCAAGAGAAACCACAAGATGGTGCAGCAACGGACAATCGTCATTTTATTCATCATAAAAAAGGTGGGACAATAGTATCGACCAATGACGCTCAATCAGGCGTTCGGGTTGGCTTGCCGGATGATTTCCTCAACAATATCTGCTGCCACGGCAGTCTTGTCTTTCAGATCGAAATCGGTCTGGCTGCCGTCGCGGCGCAAAATGCTGATTTTGTTGGTATCGAACCCGATTCCAGCGCCGGGGTCGCGCAGTGAATTCAGGACGAT
>JADZFP010000264.1 GCA_020849825.1 Saprospiraceae bacterium | reverse complement strand
CAAGCCGGAAATGTTTGGGCGGCTGCCGGTTCTGCCGTTATTTTTCCTATTGGAGTTGCCGCACGATATGTTGACAATAATACAGTTCCTTTCAAGTTTCTTGTTAATCCTAACCCTTCTCCTGCGCTTCCACCCGGTCGAACCTACTTACCTCCATCCGGCATTCCGCAAGTTTCGTCTTGGTTTTTCCCAGATAACGGGAGTGTAACGGGCTGTACAGTGGTTTTACCGGAGTTTTCAAAAAGCGAACATGAAATTGCATTAGGTATTTATCCTTATGGCAACGACGCCGAGGCGTGGGACCAACAAAGACAATTGTGGTACAAAATGTTAAGACATCCCGACTGGGTGGCTTCTAACGATACCATCAAAAATTTTCATGATGCTACCTGGGGCACTTCTGCTCAGCGGTTCGCTGCCGTTCAATGGCAATTTGAACAAGCTTTTTCCCCGGAAAGCAATCTAAGTGCAACCCTTTTAAGCCTTTATGAAGATTACAATTCTGTTGTAAGCGATATTGTTTCGTTGGAGGAGATCATCTCGGCAGATACCACTACCTTGAATACCGGGCATGTCGCAACTTTGCAAAACGCCCTGAATGATTGGGCAGAAATAGCAGGAGAATGGACGGAGGCGTCGCATACCTATGCTGTCGAACGGGACAACAAACTGGATGCAGTAAAAGACAGCCTTCTTGTGTTGCCCGACAATGAACCCTGGGAACAGGCATGGATTGCCATGCTCGAGGTGGCAGTGGGAAGGGGAAAAGCGGCCGAAGGTGAAGAAATGACTGAAACCGATCGGGAAAGCTTGGCTTCAATCGCGGAGGCCTGCCCGGAATACGTAGGGCTTGCACGCCGCATCGTGATAACCTATATGACGCCTGAAGACGGGCTGATTTATATGGGAAAAGAGAATACAGAAGGATGCACAGTTTATGGCGTGCAACGTGTGACTAAGAATGTATATGATTGGGAAGATATTAAAATTACTCCTAACCCCGCCAATCAATACCTCCGAATTCAACTCCCCGCCGCACAGCGTGCGCATTGGTCCATATTATCTACTACCGGGCATTTATTGCTGCATGGCGACTGGCAGGAGGGTGTAAAAGAACAATTTATTTCTTTGGGGCAACTGCCAGGAGGAAGTTACATCCTTCGTATACAACGCGGTAGCGGTGTGATTCAATCGGCCCGTTTTTCTGTCATCAAGTAAACTATTCATGACCTGTCAGAGATATGCAGCGCAAATACCTGCGCTGCATGTCTTTGCTATATATCGGCTTTAACCATGTTATTACGCCAACTGCTCCCACTTATCATCGCAACACTCATTACCCCACTTGCCGCACAAGACAAATACGATCAAACCTGGGTGTTGGGATACCCCCCCAATCGACCAAATAATAATCAAAACGGCGGTGTTTTACTTAATTTTATAAATGAGGACCCTGATACCGTTTACATTGATATCATATTAAAGTTGATAGCAGGAAATGGTCAGATCTGTGATGAAAAAGGGGAGCCTATTTTCTACACGAATAATTGCCAAGTCGCCAGATTCCCCACTATGCCCATGGAAAACGGCGACGGACTCAATCCGGACGATCAGTTGAGAGACTTTTGGTGCGGGCACAATTATTACAATATGCATCAGGGTATCGTCACTCTTCCGTGGCCTGGTCATCCGGGTCAGTATGGTATTTTCCATTTAGCCTGGAAACGCTATCAGGTATTTCCTACCATCGATCGGATCGACAAGTTTTATTTCACCCATGTCGATATGGCGGCCAATAACGGCGCAGGGCTGGTTCGTGAAAAAAACCAGTTGTTGCTGCTCGATACTTTTGCCGACAACCTTACAGCCGTGCGGCATGGCAACGGCCGGGACTGGTGGCTCATAGCGCCGAGCAGGGGAACAGACACGCTTTTTCTTTTTCTGTTCCAACCCGATGGAATACATGGGCCCTTGATTCGCCAAACCGGATTGCGCCGGAGCAATCAGTTACATACGTTTGGTCAGGCCGTTTTTTCCCCCGACGGTACCCGTTATGTGTACGCTGATACGTACACAGGTGTACATATTCTCGAGTTTGACCGATGTCGGGGTACTTTTTCGTGTCCCATGCAATTGCCTTATCCTGGCAAAGACGAAGGGCCCTGCGGGGCAGCCATATCGGCAGGTGGCCAGTACCTGTACGTATCCACGCCGACCCAGCTGTACCAATACGACCTCCGTGTCAAAGATATTGAAAGCAGCAAAACCCTGACAGGCGAATACGATGGATTTCAAGACCCTTTTCCATCCGGGTTTTACCAGCAGATGCTGGCGCCCAACGGAAAAATATACATGACCGCTACCAATGGGCAGCGTTTCCTGCACGTCATACACCAACCGGATTCAGCAGGTGCCACTTGTGATTTCAGGCAACATGACCTGGCACTTCCGTCTTATAACGGGTCGACTCTGCCTAATTTTCCGCATTTTCGTTTATACGATTTGCCGTACAGTCCATGTGATACGGCGGGTGTGGATGCTCCCAAGGGTTTAGAGGTGCTGTGGCGCCCTGACAACAAAATTCGCCTGCTGGGCAATCCGGGTTCTGAACGGGTCTTCGTTTTGCTGCCTCCCTGCGCCCGTGGAGAGATCAGGGTGTACAGCCTTGCCGGCGTATTGTTGACAAAATACCCGGTGAGTTGCGAAAAGACTGTTGAACTTGATTGTTCGCTTTTGCCTGCCGCTGCTTATATCGTAACCTATGCACCTTCCGACGGGAGCAAGCCTTTGTCGGCAAAATTGGTAGTGGCGCGGTAGTAGGTATGACCTGCAGTCTCAACCTTTCAACCCCGGCAACCCCGTCAATTCCCGCACTTCCCGCAAAGTTTGCTGGGCTGTTTTGCGGATTTCCGCGCTGCTGGCCTGGATTTGGGCCTTGACGGCTTTCTTATCGGCGTTCAACTCCTGAAAACGCTCGCGCAGGGGATTGACCAGCCCGACGACGGCGTTGGCCACGGCTTCTTTCAGGTCGCTGTAGCGCAGGGCGCCGGCTTCATAGTCGGCCATCAGGGCGCTGTGGGCGTCGAGGTGTCCGCAGGCGCGCAGGAGTTCGAACAGGTTTTGCACGCCGGGGCTCATTTGTCCGGCAGGCGTGTCGCCCGTGTCGGTTACGGCCGATTTGATTTGTTTGCGCACGCGGTCTTCTTCGCCGAAGAGGTTGATGTAGTGTTTTTCGCCCAGGCTTTTGCTCATCTTGCGGGTCGGATCGGCCGGCGAGAGGATTTTGGGCGTTTCGGTAAAGAGCGGTTCTGGCGCGACGAAGTATTCCTTGCCGAACTGGTAATTGAACCGCTGTGCGATGTTGCGCGAAAGTTCGAGGTGCTGTTCCTGGTCTTTGCCCACCGGCACGTAATCGGCGCGGTAAATCAGGATGTCGGCCGCCTGCAGAACCGGGTAGTAGAACAGTCCGGCGCCGACGAAAGCCTCTTTACCGGAGTTGTCTTCCAGTTGTTGCGATTTGTCTTTAAACTGCGTCATACGGCTCAGTTCGCCGTACGAAGTGACGCAGCCCAGAATCCAGCCCAGTTCGACGTGTTCGGGTACGAGGCTTTGGATAAAGAGGTTTTCCGGTTTGACACCGCAGGCCAGCAGGTAAAACGCCATTTTCCAGGTGTTCTCCCGGAGTTGATCGGGCTTGTAGGGCATCGTCATGGAATGGTAGTCCACGACCCCATAGAAGCAGCGATACTCTTGTTGCAAGCGCACCCAGTTCTGCACCGCCCCGAAGTAGTTGCCGAGATGGAGGTCGCCGGTTGGCTGAATGCCGGAGAGAACGTTTTTCATGGAAAAGGAATGTTTATTGATTTAAAACTGCGATAACGGATATTTCGATATTGACAAATTTGGGCAACTCTGCCACTTGCACGAGTTCGCGGGCAGGCGCCAGTTCGGGCGGGAAGTACTGTGCGTACACGGCATTGATCCGGCCAAACTGGTTCATGTCTTTTACGAAGACGCTCACTTTCAGCACATTTTCCATGCCGGAGCCGGCGGCTTCGAGTATAGCCTTGACGTTGTTGAGTACCCGGTGCGTTTCGGTTTCGATGTCGTCGAGTTCCAGTTCGCCGGTAATCGGGTCAAGCGCGATCTGGCCCGACACGTACAGCACGTTGCCATGAGCAACCGCCTGGTTGTACGGCCCGATGGGCATGGGAGCGTTGGGAGTGTTGTGGATGGTGCGCATGGATGGTGGTTGTTGAGTATTTGAGGATGCGAGGATGCGAGGATTTGACAAAAGGTTTATTTCTGCGCCCGAAAGGATAAATTACAGGTGATTGTATTTGTTTTCGAGAGCGTTGATTTCTCCTTTTCTAACCAAATCACCATCTCACCATTTCACCAACCGCCGGGTGCAGAAATAAACCTTTTGTCAAATCCTCGCATCCTCGCATCCTCAAATCCTCATTTACATAAACAGAAAAAGCCCCAATCGATCCCGGGATCGGGATTGGAGCCTCCTCAAAAATGGGACAAACCTTTGGCCGCTCAGGCCTCGGCCGCGTCGCCTGACGCCTCGCCCGAGATCAGAATCTGACCGCGGTAGTAGAGATTGCCTTCTACCATGTAGGCATGGTGGAAAAGGTGTTTCTCGCCGGTGGTCGGGCAAGTGGCGATTTGCGGGGCATCAATCTTGTAGTGCGTGCGGCGAGCGCGTTTGCGCCGTTTGGAATGCCGCCATTTAGGATTGGGCATGGCTCAGTATTTTCTGCTCAATTATTATTTTTAAAATCTTTCAGGGCGTCCCAAACGGAATCACCCTCTTGTTTTTCCGTATCTTCTTCCCGTTGCAAGCGCTGCAATACGTCGAAATTGCAGGGCGGCCGGGGATCTGACTGGCAATCGTAGGTGTTGGTAATAGGCAGCGCAAGAATCGTGAATTCGTAGAGGTATTGACCCACATTGAATTCCGAGGTTTCCCGCGGCACAAAAACCACCTCGTCTTCTTCTTCACCTTCCGCTTCGCCGTATTTGACCAGTAACTGACGCGAATCCGTCACTGGCAATTGTATTTGGGCGGTGCAACGGTCGCATTCTGCCTGAATGTGCCCGTCCAGATCAAAATCCAGTACAAGCATATCCGGGCGTTTGTCCAGGGTCAGGTCGATCTTTATCGCACCTTCGCCAACCGGTGAAGACTCGAAGTGGCGGAAGAAATCGCGATCCAGCTCGTAGTGAAAACGATGTATTCCAGTTTTTAACCCCTGTACGGGGATGGAATACGCTAAAAGCGGGTCCATAGCCACTTCGTTTTGAAAATTGGGCTGCAAAGGTAAGCGAAAGACCGGGAAACAAAAATGTTCGATTAAAAAAAATCCGACAGCCGGTCGTGCGCCCGGAAAATGGCACGGTTGTTGGCTCCCCCCTTCCATCTTTCCCGTATAGTCCGCTGCCGGCCATCCTGATTTCTTTCAAAAGCCGGAAGCAACCATAATCCTGATTCGACACCCCGGCGCCTGCCGGGCGTGGATGGGCTATTCCTTACTCCTACTCTCTGCACCCATTTCCAGTGAAAACATGACGTCCGGTCGCTCCGGGCCTAATCACCATTTGTTTCATCACTCACCCGCATTCAACATGCAACAACTCATTACAATCCCGACCCAATTGCCCCTCCGGTTCAAGGGTTTGATTCGGATGGCCCTGTTTCCGGTCTTTATGGCCGTTTTGTTCACTGCCGCCACGGCTTTTTTGCCCGGCCCCGACGGGCGTGCCGGACGGGCTGCTTTACTGGCTTCGACCGATACCCTGCTGGTCAAAATTTGCGACGGCGACTTTTACGTGTTTGGAGGCGACACGCTTACGGTTGGCGGTATCTACACCGACACGATCTTCGACAGCGACACCTTCACGCTGGAAACCATCGATCTGAGCGTCTTGCCCCTGTCGTTCCAGACCATCGGCGCGCGTATTTGCGAGGGCAGCGAGTATATATTCGGCGGCGATACGCTGACGGAAAGCGGTACTTACACCGACACCCTCAGCAATGAAAACGGCTGCGACTCGATCCTGACGCTCAAACTGGCCGTTCAGGCTTATTTCGACGATACCCTGCAGGCCGTAATCTGCCCGGGCGATTCGTATGTGTTTGGCCACGATACCCTGGAAGATGCCGGTATTTACACCGATTCGCTGACGGCTGTCGGCGGTTGCGACTCCATCGTCACCCTGATACTCGAATTTGCCCAGGTCGACGATGTGCAAATCGAGGCTAGCATTTGTGCCAACGAGTTTTATGTGTTCGGCGGCGATACGCTTACTGCCGAAGGCAGTTATGTCGATACGCTGACCAATACCTTCGGCTGCGACTCAGTCGTAACGCTGAAATTGAGCGTGCTGCCCCTGGCGTTCAGCGCCCAGGAAGCGACGATTTGCGCCAACGACACCTATGATTTTAACGGACAGATGCTACAAGAGGCCGGTGTGTATACCGATACTTTGACGGCTGAAAACGGTTGCGATTCGCTGGTCAGCCTGACCCTCAGCGTTCTGCCGGTCGCCGAAATGGCTCTTTTCGATACTCTTTGCGCTTTCCAGACCTACGATTTCAACGGTCAGATACTGGATGAAACCGGGGTGTATACCGATACCCTGACGGCCGAAAACGGCTGCGACTCGATCGTGACGCTCCATCTTTTCGTTTACCCCGAATTGATCAGCGTGTCATCTGCCACGGTGTGTGAAGGTCAGTCTTATGATTTCTTCGGTCAAAACCTCGACACGGCGGGCACCTATTCCGTCCTGCTGACGGCCGAAAACGGCTGCGATTCGGTGGTGCTGCTCAATCTGTCGGTCGTACAACCTGCCGATACGGCTTTCAGCGCCACGATTTGTGCCAATGAGACCTACAACTTCAACGGCGAATTATTGAGCCAACCCGGTGTATACTCCGATACGTTGAGCACCGTAAACGGTTGCGATTCGCTCGTCACCCTGACCCTCGACGTGTTGCCGGTGGCCGCCAGTTCGCTCGACGCCACGATCTGTGCCAGTGAGACCTTCGTGTTCGGCGGCGATACCCTGGCGATCGGGGGCGTGTACGTGGATACGCTGACGGCCGAAAACGGCTGCGACTCACTGGTTACGCTCAACCTGGAAGTACTGCCCTTGTCGTCCAGCGACACCAGCGCCACGATCTGCGACGGAGATGTATTTGAATTTGCCGGACAAATGCTGACGGAGAGCGGAATTTATAACGACACACTCACGGCTGCCAACGGTTGCGATTCGATCCGGACGCTGATTCTGGTCGTATTCCCCCTGCAAAATGTCACCCTGAACGCCCAGATCTGCCAGGGCAACACTTATTTGTTCAACAACCAGACGCTGACCGAAAGCGGCACGTATACCGCCGTGTACCCCGACGTACGCGGTTGCGACAGCACGACGGTATTGCTCCTGGATGTATTGCCGCCCCTGGCCAGTTCATTTTCCGCGACCATCTGTGCGGGCGAAACCTACTCCTTCAACGGGCTCGATCTCGGTACTACCGGCGCTTACCAGGAATTTTACAGCACCGATTCCGGTTGCGATTCCATCGTTACGCTCGTTCTGACGGTACTGCCGGCCAATACCACGACCCTCGATGCGGCTATTTGCCCCGGCGAGACCTATGAATTTGAAGGGCAAACACTCGGCACTGCCGGTGTGTATACCGCTGTTTACACCGATGCTGCCGGCTGCGACAGCACCCTTGTCCTTAACCTGGAGGTGCTCCCGACCTCGGGCAGCACGGTTGCCGCCACGATTTGCGCCAATGAAACCTACAATTTCAACGGCCAAACCCTCAACCAGAGCGGTGTGTATACCGCTCAACTCACGGCTGCTAACGGCTGCGACAGCACCGTAATCCTGAATCTGACGGTGTTGCCGCTGGCGTTTGGTGCGCAGAATGCGACGATTTGCGCCAATGAGACGTACAATTTCAACGGCCAGGTGCTGAGCCAAACCGGCCTTTATACCGCCATTCTCACCGCTGCCAACGGCTGCGACAGCATTGCAACGCTCAACCTGACGGTGCTGCCGACCCAGCAGGGCGCGCTGAATGCCAGCATTTGTGAAGGGGACAGTTATTTGTACAACGGAGTGTCGTACAACCAGGCGGGCTCGTTCAACTTCATGTACACGGCTGCCAATGGCTGCGACAGTCTTTTTACCCTGAATATCAACGTGTTGTCCAATCCGGTCACCTCGCTGAGCTTTACGATCTGTGCCGGCAACTCGCTCAATTACAACGGAACGGCGCTCAACGAAAGCGGAACGTATCCTTTCAGCTTTACCTCGGCCGCGGGTTGCGACTCCACGGTTATCGTGAATCTCAGTGTGATTCCGAGTCCTTCGACCTCCCTGACCTACACGATCTGCGAGGGTACCACGCTGGTGTACGAAGGCGATACGCTTACCCAAACCGGTGTGTACGAATATTTCTTTGTCGGTTCCACTGGCTGCGACTCCACCGTGACCATCAGCCTGACCATTCAACCGGAAGTGACTACCACGCTGGAGGCTACCATCTGCGAAGGAACGAGTTACTCGTTCGATGGTGAAGCCCTGGTGGCTTCGGGTACCTACACCGCGATTTATGACGGCCCCAACGGCTGCGACTCTACTGTCGTATTGCAACTTACCGTGACGCCGGCGCCGCTGACCAGCATCAGCGCCAGTATTTGCGCGGGGGATTCCTATGCGTTCAACGGTCAGGATCTTACGCAGGCCGGCATTTACACTGCCAATCTGAACACAGCGGCAGGCTGCGATTCCACGGTCGTGCTGACGCTCAACATCCTGCAACCGGCCAACACCACCGTGCAGGCCACTATTTGCGAGGGCGAATCGTATTCGTTCCTGGGGCTGACTTTGACGCAGTCGGGTGTGTATACCGGCACATTTGTGGCCACCAACGGTTGCGACTCCACGGTTACGCTGTTGCTCACCGTCAATTCAGTTCCCTTCAACATTATCCTTCAAAGCGGCACATTCACCGTGCAGGCGGGCAATGCCGCGTTCCAGTGGATCAATTGCGATACCGGCCAACCCGTGCCGGGCGCTACGGGCTCCACCTTCACACCCGACGTAACCGGCAACTACTCGGTTTCCATCACCCTGAACGGCTGCACAACGGAATCGGATTGTTTCTACGTGGAAGTCGTTTCGGACGAAGAACCCGGCTGGGCGAAGGGCTGGACCCTGGCGCCAAACCCGGCCCGCGACCTCGCCCTGATCCGCTTGTCGGCTCCGGCCGAGTCCGAACTCGAAGTGGTTCTGTTCGACCTCAACGGCCGCCTCCTGCACCACAACGTGCTGCCGCAAGGCGCTACGGAACTCGGTCTCGATCTGGCCGACCTGCCCTCGGGCGTGCTGCTCGTGCGCCTGTCGGATGGTGCGAAAACAGATACGCGGCGATTGGTAAAAGCCGAAAATTGAACTGGAAAAAGATTTTGAACCTGTAAGGTGTCTGATCTTGCAGGTTCAAAATAATGACACACGAAGGTGCAAAGCGTGCAAAAAAGGGGAGCGCCCTGGCATGTTTTGCACCTTCGTCAATGTTTGTGAGCGGCGCTGAAAATGAAACCTGCTTAAAACGATACCCGGTACCCGGCCGCGAATTGTACCGAGCGATTATACGACCGGACCCGGCCCAAATCGATACCGTTTTCGTCCGTAGCGGTCAGGTTGGCAATGGGCAGAACACCGTAAATGTAGCGGCTGGAGAAAAACAGGCCATTGTCGAAGCGCCATTCGAGGCCGCCGGCGAGGCCCAGGTCAAAGTTCTCATAGGTATTGCCGTCTTTTAAATCAGAGCGGCCGCCGTCGAATTTGAGCCAGGCGGCATTGAGCAAACCGGGCTCGACGCCGACCTGCGCCGACAGCCCTTTCCAAAGGCGATAGTCGGCCAATAGAGGCAAATTGAAATAGCGCAACTGAATGGTAAAATCGAGCGGCTGATCGACCAGAATCGACGAGAAATCCGTCTTAAACCCCTTTTGCGCATACATGATACCGCCGAGGAAAGAAAGGCGCTCGCTGATTGGTACGCGTACTTCCGCTCCCGCATGAAAACTGCCGAGCGTACGGTAATAGGCGTCCGGTACAAAATCGGAGCCATTGACGCGCAGAGATTTATCCAAAATAACCTCGACGTTGCTCAGGGTATACCCGACCCGGGCGCCGGCCGAAAAGGACTGGGCTGCAATGGAAGCCTGAAGCAGCAGGAAAGCGGCAAGGAATAGCATGTTTTTGTCGTGCATGGTGTGTCGTTTTTTGAGAATAGACGCCACAACGAGCCACCGGGTTGGATACGGCCAATAAAAGAGCCGCCCCACAACTGCAGGGCGGCTCGAAGGTATTCTCGTTTTGTCGACTGGTATTAATACCCCTGGTTTTGCGAAAGATTGGGGTTGGCCGCAATTTCGCGGGCCGGAATCGGGTACACCAGTTTGGGATCGTCGTATGGCAGGCCGTCGACGGTGCCTTTCAGGCGCTTCACGTCGTGCAGTTTATGGCCTTCATGTGCGAGTTCGAGGCGGCGTTCGAGCAGAATGTCGTCGAGGGTCACGCCCGATTTGGCGGGCAGGCCGGCGCGGGTGTGGGTGGCGTTGTAGTCGTCGTCGACCGGGGCGCCGACCGAGGTGCCCAGGCGCTGGTTGCATTCGGCGCGGATCAGGTACATTTCAGCCAGGCGAATGTTCGGGATATTGCGGTACTGGTCGCGCCATTTGCCCGAGCGAATGGCCCCGTTGCCGTCGTAGAAGAGCAGGAGACGGGCATCATTTGGATCGTACAGATCGAGGTGTTTTTGTTCAATCTCGATATCGCCGTCGCGGCCGCCGAATTCGGGGATGGAGAAGTAGGTCACCATGTCGTTGGTGCCGTCCTGCGTAGAGATCTGGTTGGCGAAAATGTCTTCGGAGGTATTGTCGTCGTTGTTGAATTCCGAAGCATAATCCGATACCAGGGAGTACACGTCGGCGCCGATTACGTCGTTGGCATGATCGCGGGCGTGGTCGTATTCACCTTTTTGCAGGTGAACGCGGGCCAGCATGGCGGCAGCGGCGTATTTATTGGCGAGGTTGCCGTTATCCTCGGGCAGTTTGTCGAATGCGGCAGCGAGGTCGCTTACAACCTGTGCGTACACGTCTTCCACCGAAGCGCGGGATACGAAGCTGGCGTCGTTGATCTCGCGGGTCGGGCGCAGCATCAGCGGGACACCCGGCTGGGTGTTGTTGCCGCCGGCCTCGTAGGGCTTGGCGAAAAAGCGCACGAGTTCGAAATGGCATACGGCCCGGATGAACAAAGCTTCGCCTTCCACCTGATCGCGGTCGTCGGCTTTGACGACAGACAAGGCGCTGAGCACGTTGTTGGCGATGTTGATGGCATTATAGCCGGCATTCCACATGGCTTCGGCTTCGGGGTTTTCGGCGATCATGGTGTGGTTGTACACTTCGCGCGGGCCGTTGAAGGTGCCGACCCAGCGGATTTCTCCGTCGGCGCCGGCGAGTTCGGCATCACGCATGGTGTAACCGCCCCAGAAGGCATAATTACCCAGGGCGTCGTAGGCGCCCAGCAAAACGGATTTGACGTTGGCATCTGTCGAAAGCGCGAGTTCTTCGCTGATGCTTTGGGCCGGCTCGAGATCGAGCTTTTTATCGCAGGCGCTGACGATCAGCACGGCGGCGACAAGGGCAAGGGAATATTTTATAAAACGTAGCATTGTTTTTTGATTTAATTGTCCAAAAAAGCAGCCGGAAGGCTGCAAAAAGAGAGCATTAGAAGCCTGCTTTCAAGCCAAACACAATGTTGCGCGGTTGCGGAGCGGCATAAAAATCGACCCCGTAAACGATATTGCTGGCCAGGAAGTCGGTCGTGACCTCGGGGTCCCAGCCCTCGTATTTGGTGAAGGTGAGCAGGTTGGTGCCCGTGGCGTAAAGGCGCAGGTCGCGAACGCCCGAGTTTTTGAACCAGCGGCTCGGAAAGTCGTACGACAGGGTTACGGCTTTGACGCGCAGGTAAGAGCCGTCGCTCAGGAATCGGCTGCTGCGGCTTTGGTCGCCATTGCTGTAGCCGAGGCGCGCTTCGGGCACGTCGGTCACGTCGCCCGGGTTTTGCCAGCGGTCGAGCTGGTCGCTGGTTTGGTTGTCGAACCAGCAGGCATTGCAGGACATAAAGCTGCCGGCAGCGTTGTGGATTTGGTTGCCCCACTGGCCTTGCAGGCGGATGTCGAGCGTCAGGCCGGCGTAGCTAAACGTATTGCTCATACCGGCGATCAGGTCGGGCAGCGGCGAGCCGAGTTCGACGAAATTGGCTTCCGAATAATCGTTGGTGGTGGCATTCGGATCGACGATATTGCCCTGGTCGTCGGTGGCGTTGACGTACCAGAGGGCGTCGCCGTTGGCCGGATCCACGCCGGCGTATTCCGCGCCGTAGAACACGCCGATCGGAGCGCCGACTTTCACCACGTTCATGTAGCGGGAGCTGCCTTCATCGATGAGGGTTTGGCCGCTGGCGAGTGCGATTACTTCGTTTTGGTTGGCTGCAAGGTTGACGGAGGTGCTCCAGGAGAACTTACCGACGATGTTGTTCGAGTTCAGCACCAGTTCTACGCCGCGGTTTTGCAGTTCACCGATATTTTGGATTTGTGTCAGGAAACCGGAGGTCGACGGTACCGGGACGTTGAGCAGCAGGTCGGTCGTATTTTTCTGATACACGTCGAATTCACCGGTGAGGCGGTTGTTGAAAAATCCGAAGTCGATACCCAGGTTCCATTCGGCGGATTTTTCCCAGGTGAGGTTGGGGTTGGGGATTTGTTCGGGCGTCAGGGCGCTGTTTTCGTTGTAGGCGCCGGCCTGATAGAGGCCGAGGGAGGCAAAGTTGCCGATGCCGGCGTTGCCGCTCAGACCCCAGGAGGCGCGCAGTTTGAGGAAACTTAAGGTCTTGTTGTTCTGCAGGAAGTTTTCTTCGCTGAGTACCCAACCTGCTGAAACAGCGGGGAAGAAGGCATACCGTTCGTTTTTGCCGAAGCGCGACGAGCCGTCGATACGCGACGATACGTTGAACAGGTACTTGCGTTTGTAGTCGTAGCTGGCGCGGCCGAAGTACGACAGGATGTTGTACTCCGTGAGCGTCGAGGTGCCGTTGGTGATGAGGGCGGCGCTGGCCAGTGTTTTGAATTCGTCGCTGGGGAATTGTTCGCCTTCTACAAGGGTGTACACGGTTTTGCTGTTGTAAAACTCGCTGCCCAGGTCGATGCCCAGGTTGTGGGTTTCATCGAAGGAGCGGTCCCAGTGCAACACGGCATTCAGGTTGTAGTCGTTGTTCTGGTTCCAGGCCGAGAATCCGTAGCCCCGGCTGTCGTTGCCGTTGTCGGTGCGTTCGCCGAAGAATGCGTCGTCGTTGACGGTGTAAATGTTGGTGGCGCCTTCGAGGCGAAGGTTGAGGTTTTCGGTAAAGTCGTACTGGCCATAGGCCGAGGCCAGGGTACGCAGGGTTTTGACATGGCTGTAGCCGTCTTACAAATCGATCAGGCCGTTGTAATAGGTCGTCACCGGGCGATCGTACAATTCGCCGTCTTCGTCGCGGGTAGGCGTGATGGGCGCCATGGCGACCAGTTGCATGGGTGTGGAGAAGGCGTTGTCGTCGGACGTTTGTTCGGTAAAGGTGCGGGCCAGGTTCACGTTGGCGCCAATTCGCAGGCGTTCGGTGGCATCAAAATCGAGATTGATACGGCCGCCAGACTTTTCGAGTTCATTAGACACCAGAATACCCTGCGTTTTGCCGTAGTTGGCGCTGGCGTAGTAGCGAATATTGTCTTTGCCGCCGCTGAAAGATAACGAGGCATTGTTGATGGAGCCGGTGCGCAGGGCTTCGTCCTGCCAGTCGGTCTGATCGACGCGTTCTTCCGTGTTGGTATGGCCGTCGTAGCGGCGGAATCGGGAGTAGACGAATTCCGTCCAGGAGTTCGGATCGTCGTAGGCGACGCCTTCCAGGTCGTCGGAGTTGTTGGCCGCCTCGGTGAATAGTTCGATAAATTCGGCCGCGTTGAGGAATTCGCGTTTGTTGGTCGCCTGGGTGATACCGCTTTGCACGTCGAGTTCGATGCGCGGGCGGCCCGAGCGGCCTGATTTGGTGGTGATCAGGATTACGCCGTTGGAGCCCCGTGAGCCGTAAATGGCTTTGGCAGAAGCGTCTTTGAGCACGTCGATAGAGGCCACGTCGTTGAAGTTGAAGTCGGCCAGCGGGTTAAGCGGTGCGCCGCTGGTGTTTTGAGCGTCTTTGGTGAGCGGAATACCGTCGACCACGATGAGCGGTTCGGTGTCGGCATTGATGGAGCCCACGCCACGCACCCGCATACGCATGGCGCCGCCGAGTTTGCCGTTGACGCTTTCCACGTACACGCCGGCTGCTTGTCCCTGGAGGCCTTGTTCGAAGGAAACGACCGGCAGGGATTGCAGCTTTTCGCCGCCTACTTTGGCGATGTTTCCGGTGAGGGTCGACTTGATTTGTTTCCCGTAACCGATTACGACAACTTCGTCGATCAGTTGGGCGCTGGGCTCGAGCGAGGCATCCAGCCGGGCGCCATCAGCGTTGAGTTCAGTGGTTTTGTAACCGGTATAACTGAATACCAGAGTCGCGCCGGTAGCGGTCACACTGATGGTGTAGTCACCATTGATGTCAGTAGTGGTACCGGTGGTGGTGCCTTTGACCAGCACGGTAGCGCCGATAAGGGCTTCGCCGGTTGACTGGTCGGTTACGCGCCCGCTTACGCTGCGTTGTGCCCAGAGGGCAACAGACAGGCATAGCAGGCTTAGTGTAAACACTAATCGCTTCATACAGAAATAAATTTGAGTTGGTTAATAATGTCGGATTAGAACTTATTTCTCAAGGCGTTCCATCAAACGCCCGGTAATGCGAAGGAAATCCATTTCTGTGATGATTCCCACCAGGTCTTTGCCTTTCACCACCGGCAGGCATCCTATTTTATTCACCCGCATTCGTTCCATGGCCTCCATGATCGGCGTGTCGGGTGTAGCGGTGATTGGTTTTTCAATCATGAGGTCATTGACGGTGGTAGGCGGTACGTTTTCCTGCAGGTGAATCATTTTGCTTTGGCGGGCAAAATGGCGCAGCAGCATACGTGACGACACCAGCCCGACCAATTCGCCTTTGTTGTTTTCAACCGGCATGTACCGGATACGGCGCCAGTCCATGATTTCGGCAACCAGTTCGACCAGGTCTTCTTTCTGAACGGTAAAAAGGTCGGTCGACATAAACTCTTCCACTTTCAGGCGGCTGGGTTTCCAGTTTTCCAGGTCGGCAGCGGTGGGTTCTTTCCAGGTATGCACGGGTTTGTTGTCTTTTTGATTTTTGATAATGGCGGCGGTCACACAGGTTACGGCTTCGTCGTTGGTCACTTCTTTCGACAGTGCGGTGAAAGAGCGCAGGGCCCAGCGAGCGCCGGTGACGTGGTCTTTGGCGCGCGCTTCGATGATGTCGAGGTATTTGTTAATATCGGCGCTGCGCACTTTGCGGTGTTTCAGACCTTCCTTGGCCAGGGGGAGCAGCACTTTCAGGATGAGTTCGGTAGCCGATATTTTTTTGTCTTTAAACCAGGTAAAAGTGGTGTCGATCCCGAATTTGGCTGCTTTCAGGAAATTGTCGCGGGCGTCCACAAAGTCCATTTGTTTGGTAATATCCTCGTGGTGTAATCCCATTCCGACCATGGCGCCCAGCCAGAAGGCTGCATTGGCCGTGGCGTCTACAGGCGTGGGGCCGGCGGGTATGACGCGGTTTTCGATACGCAGGTGCGGTTTGCCATTCGGCGAAATGCCATAGCAGGGTCGGTTCCAGCGATATACGGTCGAATTGTGTATTTGCAAGGCGCGCAATTTGGGCACTTTGCCCTCGGCGATCATGGCCATGGAATCTTCCTCGATGGCGCCGGCCAGGAGCACCCGGAAGCGGCTGATATCTTCTCTGTATATTTGAGTAATATCGCCCTGAAGCCAGCCCGAGCCGAAATTGACGCGGGGCAAGCGCTCGCGCATGTGGTCGTTGGTGGTGCGGGTATCCAGACTCTGCTGGAACAAGGCGATGCGGGTCTCGTGCCAGAGCCGCCGGCCGAACACCAGCGGTGAATTGGCAGAGATTGCAATCGTCGGGCCGGCCAGTACCTGCGCGATGTTGTACATTTTCACGAATTCCTTGGGCGATACCTGCAAATGCACCTGGAAACTGGTGTTGCAGGCTTCGAGGAGCGGCGAGTCGTGTTTGACCAGCAATTCGTCGACACCCTCGACCCGAAGTTCGAAAGAGGTGCCCAGCAAGTGTTTTTGAATGGCGGCCATCAGCGCGAAGTAGCGATCCTTCGGTGTGAGGTTGTGCATCTCCAGGTCGTGTTTGCGCAGGGTCGGCAGAATGCCGCACAGGATAATGCTGGCGTCGAATTCGTCGAGGTATTTTTGTATAATATTAAGGTATCCAAGATTTTCCGCTTCCATCTGGCTGAGGCAATCCCCGACAAATTCGCGTGGCGACAAGTTGGTTTCCAGATTGAATTTGGCGAGTTCGGTGACGCACCAGGGGTATTTGTCGCCCATCCGCTCTAACACTTCCATATTGATTGTCGCAGGTTTGAGGGTCTGCTTGTTCACCAGGGCCATTTCCTGTTCTGCGCCGATACGCGTGATGTCATTCTCAAACCAGTTGTTGTTCAGCATGTATTCGAACGCCTGAACATCTTCAAGAAGGGCTCGTACAAAGCGCTGCATCTCGTTTTGAGTTTCGACAGTATTTACTTTTTGAAATCCCATATTTTGATGAAACCGGAGGGTATTGGTTCGGATTCCGGCGGGGCAATATTATTTCTTTTGGATTAGAGAAGCAAAAGATGTTTTTTGGCGAATGCAGCCTTAAGGGCCCTAAAATTATTTCTCGAATAGAGACTATAAAATATTTGCACAAAAACTCTTTACCTTGCCGCATGAATTTGACGACGGCTATTTTGCATTTGCAAAAAGACCCCGCACTCAAAACCGTTTTAGAGACAACCCGACTGCCGGATTACTCCCCGTCCGGAAATGTCTATTTTGACCTTTTGAATTCAATTGTCTCCCAACAACTAAGTGGAAAAGCGGCTATTACCATTTTCAATCGTTTCTGTGATCTCTTCCCGGAAAGGTATCCTCACCCTGATATACTGGCGGTAACGGATCATGACTTGCTTCGCAGCGCGGGATTATCCAACCAAAAGGCAACTTATTTGCGCAATGTTGCGTTGTATGCGAAGGAAAATGAAATGGGCGCCCACGACTGGCCAAATAAAAGCGACAAAGAGATTATTGATGAACTCACCAGCATTAAAGGAGTTGGCCAATGGACTGTTGAAATGATCCTCATTTTTACCCTGGGACGACCTGATATATTCCCCGTAGACGATCTGGGGATACAACAAGCAATGGCCCGCTTGTATTCTCTTTCCGAACAGGGTCGCCAACTCAAACTTCGTATGATAGAAATTGCAGAGCCCTGGCGCCCCTACCGAAGCCTCGCCACCCGCTACCTTTGGCGATGGAAAGACACTGTTTGATTTTTTCACCTGTCGAATATTCCACTAAAATTGTATCAAAATTCTATTTTCCACCTTAATTTATTAGCGTAATGAGAACACTGCAGGAACTAAAATACCCCATAGGCCAATTTACATACGGCCAGTCATATACATTTGATGAAACCAGGAAAAACATCAAATCTATTGCACGTACTCCGAAACAACTAAAAAAACTATTGAAAAAGGCCAATAACGCCCAATTGGAGTCGACATACAGAAAAGGGGGGTGGACTATAAGGCAAATAGTAAATCATCTTGTTGACAGCCATGTAAATGCTTATGTTCGTATGAAGCTGGCTGTTACTGAAAATGCGCCGATTATCAAACCTTATGAAGAAAACTTATGGGCAAATACAGAAGACGGCAAAAGCGGCTCTGTAAAGTCAGCAATAAAACTATTGTCTGCCCTGCATCGTCGATGGGTAGAATTTATGGAATCCCTATCGGAAGAAGAACTGGAGCGCGTCTATTTCCATCCGGCCAATCAACGACATGTTCCATTGACCGAATCGATAGCACTGTATTCCTGGCATAGCCGCCATCATCTTGCACATATCCGGATTGCCCTGAAT
>JADZFP010000263.1 GCA_020849825.1 Saprospiraceae bacterium | reverse complement strand
GAACGATCAATGCCAACCGCTTTGTCCGGCCCGGGCGTTTCAGCGATTCTTGGGCCAAAAGCCGCTTTCACCATTAGTCCACATTGCATTTGCCGTGCTCGAAGAATATCAGAACTTATCCGTATTCCCCAGTTCCTCAGCCGACGTGCTGGCCAACCTCATCGTGGCGCTGGTGTGCGGGCTATTGCTCAGTGTCGTGTACCGGATCACCTATCGCGGGCCTTCCTATTCGGTCACGTTCGTCAATGCACTGGTCTTGTTGAGTCTTATTTCTGCCATCATCATCATGGTGGTGGGCAACAACATTGCGCGGGCCTTCGGTCTGGTGGGCGCCATGAGCATTATTCGATTCCGTACGGCCATCCGCGATACGATGGATCTGGTGTTTATTTTTCTCGCCCTCGCCTTGGGCATGGCTTGCGGCGTGGGCCTGAATATTGTAGCCTTGCTGGGGGCGGTAGTCGCTTCGCTGGTCGTGATTACGCTCACGTTTACCCATTTCGGGGCGCCGAGGCAAAGGCATTTCCTCCTGCAGGTAATACACGACGGTAAAAGCGAGCTGGTACAAACCATGGCGCGGTATTGTCGCAGCCTCAAACTGGTGAGTATTAAAAACGTCGGTCACGAAGACCTCACCGAGAGCAATTACCACATTACGCTCAAAGATGCCCGAAAAAACGAGGAAATGGTGCGCGTTATGCGGCAATTGCCCGGCGTTCAGCAGGTCAACGTATTCTTCGACGAAGACGATTACAACCCGCCCACCATGTAGGTTTGTACGTCACTGAAAAATTTTGCAGCCCGCAAGGTTCCATTTTTCAAAGTCGATTCAAGACCTTTGCACATGGAAACGAAGTATAGCAATACTGAACGGCCGAAATTCCTCGGTTTCTCTCTTACCTTCGACGACGTCCTGCTCGTCCCCGCTTACAGCGAAGTTCTACCCAGAGAAGTTAACATTACCTCGCAACTGACCCGCGGCATCCGGCTCAATGCACCCATCGCATCCGCCGCCATGGATACCGTCACAGAAAAAGCCCTGGCTATCGCTATGGCTCGCCAGGGTGGCATCGGCATCATTCACAAAAACATGACCATCGCCGAACAGGCCGATCAGGTGCGCGCCGTCAAACGCTCCGAGGCCGGCATGATTATCGATCCGGTCACGCTTCACCCCGAAGCGACCGTAGCCGACGCACTGGACCTGATGAAAAAATACAGCATCGGGGGTATACCGGTGACCGACCGACGCGGCAAACTGGTGGGCATCCTGACCAACCGCGATCTGCGTTTTGAAACCGACCATACCCAACTGGTACGCCAGCTCATGACCAAAAAGAACCTGGTCACGGCCCCCCTGGGCACCACGCTCGAACAGGCGCGCAGCATACTCCAGCAGCGAAAAATTGAAAAACTGCCGGTCGTCGACGACGACTACAAACTGGTCGGGCTGATTACGTATAAAGACATCATGAAGGGTGTCAATTTTCCCAACGCCTGCAAAGACTCCCTGGGCCGACTGGTGGTCGGGGCCGCCGTTGGCGTGACACACGACCTGATCGAACGCGTTTCGGCACTGGTAAAAGCCGGCGTCGATGTCGTGTGCGTCGATACCGCCCACGGGCACTCCCGGGGCGTGCTCGACGCCGTACGCAAAGTGAAAGACACTTTCCCCGACCTTCAGGTGATCGGCGGCAACGTCGCCACCGGAGAAGGCGCACTGGCACTGGTCGAAGCCGGCGTCGACGGTGTAAAAGTCGGTGTAGGTCCCGGAAGTATCTGCACCACCCGTATCGTAGCCGGGGTGGGTGTGGCGCAACTTTCTGCCATTTACAACGCCGCACAAGCCCTGCGCGGCACAGGTGTACCCATCGTCGGCGACGGCGGTATCCGCTACACCGGCGACATCGTTAAAGCCCTTACGGCAGGCGCCAGCACGATCATGGCCGGCTCGTTGTTCGCCGGCGTGGAAGAAGCGCCGGGTGAAACCATTATTTTCGACGGCCGCAAATTCAAGTCTTACCGGGGAATGGGCAGCCTCAGCGCCATGTCGCAGGGCTCGAAAGACCGCTATTTCCAGGATGTGGAAGACGACGTCAAAAAACTCGTACCGGAAGGTATCGAAGGCCGTGTACCCTTCAAAGGCACCGTGGCGGAAGTGATGACCCAATACCTCGGCGGCTTGCGCGCCGGCATGGGCTATTGCGGCGCGCCGACCATCAAAGACTTGCAGGAAAAAGGACAATTCGTCCAGATCACCAACGCGGGTATGATCGAAAGCCACCCGCATAACATCGTGATTACGAGAGAAGCGCCGAATTACAGCAGATCGTAGGAGAATTGGTTCGATTGGTTCGATTGGTTCGATTGATTCGATTGATTCGATTGGCCTCCCCCAGCCCCTCCATAGGAGGGGAGCGGATCGGGGAGGGTTTCCGATTGATTTTCAGCGTTTTGTAATTAATTCGAGTGGTTTGATATCACAAGTCAAGTTTTCTTTGCCCGGTCAGTATCTATTCTTGGGGCCGACTTGCAAATAATTGAAAATCAATCAATAGTAACTTCCTAATCCGCTCCCCTCCTATGGAGGGGCTGGGGGAGGCCAATCGAACCAATCGAACCAATCGAATCATTCGAATCAATTCTTCACCACCGTCATCGTCTGAACGCCTGATCCGGTGCGGATGGCACAGCGGTAGAGGCCGTTGGGAAGTTCGCCGATTTCAAACTGATAATTCAGGTCGCCGGCGGCCTGCCACTGGCGCGGACTGAGCAGGCGCACTTGCTGTCCAAGCGAATTATACAGTTCCACTTGTACATAGTCGTCCAGTTCCAGAAAACCGGTCAGGTTGAATGTTCCGGCAGTCGGGTTGGGTTGAACGGAAAGACCATCGACTGCGTATTCGACCTTGGGTTGTTTGCGAATAGCCGAATAGACCGACTGCTGCTGTTTCCATTCCGGCATGACAACTCTGGGTGAATTACCGCAGCCGCCGAAATTATCCTGAACAATGATGTAAGTCGAGGTTTTGCTCCAGTTACCGGCTTCGTCGCCAACCCAGATATCGACGAACTGGGTGCCGAGTTCATTGCAGTCGTAAGTGATCGTGCCGGTTGACGGCGGTGCAATCGCTTCACCCGATTTACTGATGCGCACGGTCATAATACCGGAGCAATTGTCGAATCTGCGGTGGGTGAACCACTTGGCGCGGACCTGGGCATTGATTCCGCTTGAATTGGGCGTGATATTGACGGCCAGACCGTTCAGTGCCACCACTTCCGGCGCAGTTTTATCGGGCGAGCAGCCCGGTTCGGCGATTGCGTCGCAAGGCTGAAGGTCATCTTCCCAGATTTGAACGTAGGTGGAGACGCTGGTCCAGTTACCACTGACATCTCTTCCCCAAATCTCCACCAACTGTGTTCCCTGCTCATCGCAGTCGAATGTGACGGAACCGGTCGAGGGCGGGCCAAAGCCGGTACCTCCTTTGCGGATGCGCAACCGCACCGGTCCCTGGCAATTATCCGTTTTTTTGAAAACGAGGTTGGCGGCTGTTACCACGGCTTTCGAGTTGCCGTCGGGCTGAGCTTGTAAAGTCTGCGTCAGGCCATTGTAGACCATTAATGTGGGTGGAATATTGTCGTTTTCACCGCAATCGAGGTTGAAATCTCCCGGATTGGCGCCGTCACAATAGTTGGACGGGTCCTGGATAATCACATAGGTTTCCGTGTAGGCCCAGTCGGGAGAAGAAGAACTGCCTGCCCAAATTTCGACCAATTGAACCCCCAATTCAGTGCAGTCGAATGAAACTGACTCCGTCGAGGGTATGCCCGTACCGGTGGCTGATTTCCGGATGCGATATTCGATGGGCTGATTGCAGGGGCTGATCGCGCTGCGCACAAAGTCCTTCGCCAGAACATTTGCTTTGAACTCATCGGCCAACAGGTCGTTGTTGGCGCCGGCAACAGGGCCGAGGTTAACAGCCAAACCATTGTAGGTAGCGATGGTCGGATAGCAGGACTGCGCGGAAAGGCGGGCAAGACCGCAAAGAACAAACAGGAGAATAAAAGGTGTGACTTTTTTCATAATGCATGAATTTAAAGTGATAAAATAGGCAATTTAGTTAAAATTCAGAACAATTAGGCAGGATCAGTCGTAAATGTGAACAAATCTACGGAACTATCCAAGCCAGACGGCGAACAGAATTTTTGTGATTCCACACGAGCGTCACAAGATAAACCCCGCTGGGCAGCTCCGAAGGCAACTCAAGACTATCGCCCGCCGGCTGTCGCCATTGATACAGCGCCTGGCCGACCGGGTTATGCAGTACGACCGATTGCAAAGTACCGGGTGAGAACAGGAGGCGGGAGGGGGCGTTCCCGCTGGCAGGGTTGGGCAAAATTCGGATATGCTCCATTGGTTCTTCTTCCGTCGAACTCACAAAGCCCACTTCAAAATCGAGCAAAACAGAGCAGCCCCAGGCATCGGTCAGGGTAGCCGTGTAGTTGCCGGGCAGCAAGTTTGCCCAGCCGTCGAGCGGCTCGCCGTTGGTCCAGGGGTAAGGCGGCGTACCGCCTACGGCCGAATCGACGACCAAAGCGCCGTCGGGGGTTTGCGGCCCGGAAGCCGGCACGACAGTCGTGTACACGATCAATTGGGGCGGGGTACTGATGCTGACGGCGACCGAGTCGGTATAACCCGTGGGGTCTTGCAGGTAAAACTGATAGTTGCCCGCTGGCAGTCCGGTGGATTGTGTGCCGTTTTGACCGGTTTCATTGACCCAGAATAATTCATAGGGTGTACAAGCATTGGTCAGAAAGCTCACGGCGCCGTCGGCAGCGCCGTAGCAACTTGCGGGCTGCTGCGTAGCTAAGGCCAGAAAACGGCGGTTTTCGTAGGGGCCGAGGTCGACGGCCGAGTTGGCCAGCCGTGGCAGACCGTCGAAATCGGTACTCAGGGCTGCCGCCGCGGCATTGTCGCCGGCATCGAGGGCGGGGGAGCAGGGCAAGAGATGAAAATCACCGTTGGCGGGGTCGGCGAATAAAGGATCAAGACTGTAGAGGACGCCGTTGCCGCAGGTGACCGAGGGGCCCAGCACGGAGCAATCCGGATGCGAAACGAGGGTGTGGCTTAGCGTAACCGGCGCCTGCCCGTTTATGAAAGCCGGGGTATTGTCCGATTGTACGACGATGCAGTTGTCGAGCAGCACCGGGGCAGCGCTGTTGTTGTAAAATTCCCGTCCGTCATTGTTGTAAAACAGCGAATTGACAAAAATATACTGACCGTCCTGCGCAGCCGTCAGGTCGTAAAACAGGTGATTGGTCTGATTTTCCCGGAAAATACACTGTTCGAACTGCATCGTCATACTACCCAAAATGGACGGGTTGATAAAGCCGTCGGCGCCGGCATTTCTGGAAAACACGCAACGGCGGAACATCAGGTCGAGACTCGAATACTGGACCTCCACCAGCATGATACCGCCCACCGAACCGGCGTTGCCTACCCGGTTGCGGTCGAAAAGGCAGTTGTCGAACAGGATTTGCCCGTCGATTTCACTGCCTTTGATGCCGATGGCAGCGCCGGCGCTGTAATAGATGCTGTCGTGCACAAATTCGCAGTTGCGCAGCAGCACGTCGGCGTGGTGAATCAGAAACAGGCCGCCGCCGTGCACCTGGGCGACATTGTCGTGAAAATCGGTGTCGATAATATGGAGCGGGTATTGCGGGCTGTAATAGTTCTCCACCACCAGGCCGCCGCCGGCATAGCCCGCGTAATTTTGAGAGAAACGGCAATTGCGCGTCCACACGGCGCTGCGTCCGTTGTCGCGGCCATTGGCATAAACGGCGCCGTAGTAGTCAGCGCGGTTGAGTCGGAATGTGCAATTGTTGAGATGCAGGAAGGCAAATTTGCCGTTACCCTGCCCCATCAGGTAGATGGCCGAGCCCGATTGGGTACGCTCGTGGCTGAACACGCCCACGTCGTCGGGATTGTTGGCGTTGCCATGCTCAAAAATCAGTCCGTCGACGGTTGTAGAAGAATCGCATTGCGCGGCATACAGGATGCAATACGAGTTGTCGGCGGCATCGCCCGGCACGCCGATGTCGCCGCTCAGGATAGTGGGCCGGCTCTGCCAGTCGCGCTGTTGTTTGGCGTTTTCGGTGCCGGCGAATCCGCCGTAGAGTTTGACGCCGTTGGGCAAATTGAACGACAACATGCGATTGCCGCCGCCGGTGGGGTAATAGGTTCCTTCTTTTATCCAGATTTCGTCGCCGTACACGGCTTGCAGCAGGGCGTCGTTGAGGTCGGGATAGGCCGTGGCCCAGCTGTAACCATTGGCCAGATCGGGATCGGCGCCGGCGCGGACGAAAATGACATTTTGGGCGAATGAAAGGGCGGATGCCGCCAGGAAACCGGAGAGCAGGATGATATTTTTCATGGGAAAAAGGATTGAAAAAAAGAGGCTCAAATATAGAAGATTAACTGAAAAACAGGCTTAAGAAACGCCCATTCAGGCGGATCGGCAGACTCCGTTTTTTGAAATATTTTTTGCCTCCCCGGCGCCCGATCCGCTTTCTTCCGCCCGCTATAATTTTATCTTTAATGCCGGAACAATCACAAAACCGGCATCCCATGCTCGTCAAAACCTACGCCGGCGCCGTACATGGCGTCGATGCCCAAACGATCACCATCGAAGTCAACACCGGGGGCGCCCTCGGCACCAGCGACAAACTGGCTTACCTCATCGTCGGGTTGCCCGACAGCGCCGTGCGCGAAAGTTACCCGCGCATGGAAGCCGCGCTGAAAAACTCCGATCTGCGCCTGCCGCGACTCAAAACCATCGTCAACCTCGCCCCCGCCGACATCCGCAAGGAGGGTTCGGCCTTCGATCTGCCCATTGCCCTCGGCATGCTGGCCGCTTCCGACGTGATCCGACCCGACAACCTCGATCACTTCTTCATCATGGGCGAGCTCTCGCTCGACGGCTCCCTGCGGCCCATCAAAGGCGCTTTGCCGGTAGCCATTCAAGCCCGGAAAAAAGGGTTCAAGGGATTTATCCTGCCCAAGGCCAACGCCCGCGAAGCCGCCATCGTGGGCGACATCGATATTTTTGGCGTGGAAACCCTCAACGAGGCCATCCGGGTGCTCGCGGGCGATACGAGCATCCAGCCCATGCGCGTCAATACCCGCGAAGAGTTTGCCGCCAACCTCGACAATTACGACGTCGATTTCAACGACGTGCGCGGCCAGGAAAACATCAAACGCGCCCTCGAACTCGCCGCGGCGGGCGGGCACAACGTCATCCTGATCGGTCCACCCGGCGCCGGCAAAACCATGCTGGCCCGCCGCCTGCCCACCATCCTGCCGCCCCTCACCCTGCACGAAGCGCTGGAAACCACCAAAATTCACTCGGTAGCCGGGGTGCTGCCCGGCGATTCGGCCCTCGTCACCACCCGGCCGTTCCGCGCGCCGCACCACACCATCAGCGACGTCGCGCTGGTTGGCGGCGGCTCCGATCCGCTGCCCGGCGAGATCAGTATTGCCCACAACGGCGTGTTGTTTCTCGATGAATTGCCCGAATTCAAACGCACCGTACTCGAAGTGATGCGCCAGCCGATGGAAGAACGCCGCGTCACAATCAGCCGGGCCAAGGTGTCGGTCGACTACCCCGCCAGTTTCATGCTGGTGGCGTCGATGAATCCCTGCCCCTGCGGCTATTACAACCACCCCGAAAAAGACTGTGTGTGCGGCCCGGGGGTGGTCAAACGTTATTTATCCAAAATCTCCGGCCCCTTGCTCGACCGCATCGACCTGCACGTGGAAGTGACGCCCGTGAGCTACGAAGAACTCGGCAGCACCGAACGCCCCAAAATGACCAGCGCCGATATCCGCCGGCGCGTACTGGCGGCCCGGGAAATACAGGCCGAACGCTTCAAAGACCTCAAAGACGTGTACTGCAACGCCCAAATGCCCAGCCGGATGGTGCGCGACGTGTGCGAACTGACCGAGGCTGGCCGCACGCTGCTCAAAACCGCCATGGAACGCCTGCAACTCTCCGCCCGCGCCTACGACCGTCTCCTCAAAGTAGCGCGCACAGCAGCCGATCTGGGCGGCAGCGCCGAGATTCGGATCGAGGATCTGGCGGAGGCGATTCATTACCGGAGCCTGGATCGGGAGGGGTGGGCGGGGTAACACTTCGATATTCAATATTCGGTGTTCGATATTCGGTGTT
>JADZFP010000262.1 GCA_020849825.1 Saprospiraceae bacterium | reverse complement strand
GATAAAAATGCAACGCAGGAAACGCACCGCGCGGTCCCAACTCGTAAACAGCGCGAAAAAATTGCCCCGACTGACGTGTTCCTGCTGTTTCAGGCGGTTAAAAATACCCGATTCGGACACGCTGATGCGCAGCACCAACAGCAAAATACCAAGGCCGCCGCCGATGAAATAGCAGGTGCGCCAGGGAAAATTGTGCTCGATCACCCAGGCCAGCAAGGCCCCCGAAAGACCGATGGCCGCAACCAGCGTGGTGCCGTAGCCGCGTTTTTCTTTGGGCAATACTTCGCTGACCAGGGTGATGCCGGCGCCCAGTTCGCCAGCCAGCCCGATCCCGGCAACGAAACGGTAGAAAGCGTAGTCGGCATAGCCGGTAGCAAATCCGTTGAGGATGTTGGCCACCGAGTACAGGGCGATGGAAAAATAAAGGACGCGCACCCGCCCCTTTTTATCGCCCAGTACGCCCCAGAGAATCCCGCCCACGAGCAGGCCGAACATTTGCCAGTTTTGAAGCGAAAGCCCGATGTCGAAGGCCTGTTCGGCGGTAAAGCCGAGCGACAGGAGGCTTTTCTGGCGCACGAAGCCGAAAAGCAACAAATCGTAAATATCCACAAAGTAGCCCAGGGCCGCTACGATGACGGCCGCATTGAGCAGACGGTAGGAAGAACCGGGAGTAGTCGTTGAATTCATGTTGGCAAAATTAGGCGGACAAGATCATTCGATTTTGTTCAACAGCATAGCCCCTTTTTTCTCCACTTGAGCCAAACTTGCCAGTTTTAGTCATAACGATGGGTTTGTAAAGGGGCGTCAAAAACCATAAGGGAGCCATTTTGTTTATACTTTCAATTAAAAATCATTTGATTTATTAAACAAAACAACTCACAACCAATCATTTTCCTCTTATGTACCAATTCACTCGTACCACCGGCCAACTCCTCCGCCTGTTCGTGTTTCCGGTAGCCCTGATGCTGGCTTTCACCGCCTGCCAGAAAGAAAACCTGAGCGAACAACTGCCGTCCGACACATCTGCCCTTGCCGGCGACCGTTCGAACAACACGATCGTCGACATCGCCCTCTCAAACCCGGATTTCAGCACCCTGGTTGCTGCTGTTGTCAAAACCAATCAGGTTGGTTTCCTCAGCAACGTAGGCCTCAACGCCACGGTGTTTGCTCCGAACAACGCCGCTTTTGCCGCACTCCCGGCGCCGGTCAACAACGCTCAGAACATTGAGAGCATCACGGACCCGAGCACGATCAACACCCTGCGCGCCATTCTGCGCTACCACGTCGCACTGGGCGCACGCACGGCCGCTCAATTGCCCAACGGCAGCTACCCGACCTACAAAAATGCCGCCACGCCCAACGACAACGTGCTCTACATCAGCCGCGACGCTGCCGGCGCCGTGTTTGTCAACGGCAACAGCAAAGTAATCGCTGCCGACATTCAGGCCAGCAACGGCGTGATCCACGTGGTGAACAAAGTGTTGTTCTTCCCGACGCAAGACATCGCCCAGGTAGCCATCAGCAACGGCGGCTTCACGGCCCTCGTCGCAGCCGTACAAAAAACCGGTCTGACCAACGCCCTCATGGCGCCGACCAACAATTTCACGGTATTTGCCCCGACCGACGCCGCTTTCGCAGCGCTGCCGGCCCCGCTCAACAACGCCGCCAACATCAAGTCGATCACCGACCCGGCCACCATCAACCTGCTCCGCAACGTGCTGCGCTACCACCTCATCAGCGGCCGTGTATTCTCGGCCGACCTGCGTGAAAATATCAACGCCCCCACCCTGCTGGCCGGCAACAACGTAAACATTACGCTCGCCGGCGGCCCGAAAGTAAAAGGCACCGGCAATGCAATGGGTTCCAACATCGTCGCTACCGACATCCTCGCCCGCAACGGCGTGATCCACGTGATCGATCAGGTGCTGCTGCCCTGATCGGCTGATTCATCCTTTGTATAAATGCGAAGGGCGCAGCGTGTTGAGTCACGCTGCGCTTTTTTTATATTGGCGTGAAAAAACATTGGAATTAAGCAGCTCCCTTTATATATTTGCATTAGCCTTATCAGCATAACAGACATGTTCTAATCCTATCCATTCTCCGTGTGCTGTGGCGCTGCAAAGCGCTTAATCCCCGACCAAATGTTATTTGCGAGAATTCCTGTCTGATTTATCGTCGATTGTCATTGCCGCTCCGAGGGGGCTGCATTTGATTTTATTGCAATTATTAGGTTTAGCGGGGCGTTTGCCCGCTGGCCATAGCGGTTGCATACCTGATTGGACAAGAATTACTCGCAAACCATTTCAACGGAATTTCTCGCCGTTTTAATCCCAATTGAAAAACTTTTCATTCATCAAAAGCCTAAAAACATGAAAAAGATTCAAACCGCGATCATTTTATTGTGCCTGACTTTTTCTGGCCTGTATGCCCAGCCTCAATCAATCTATTATCGCGCTTGGGTGCAGACAGGCGGCGCCATGTCGGAAGATTTTGTAAACAGAAGCGCCTCGGCGATCAATAGTTCGCACCAGACCTACGTGGCCACTTCGACGCTCAACAGCGCCGCCAGCTCGACTTACGGTATGTTGCTGTCCAAATATTCCAGCGGCGGCTCCCTGTTGTGGAGCGTCACCTATACCCTCAATACAGCCGGAAACGTACACGTAGGCGACGTTGCCATTGATGCATCAGGAAATGTGCTCGTGACGGGGGCCGCCTACAACGGCAGTGCCAATAATTATGATTTATTTGTCGTAAAATACAGTCCCAGCGGTACTCAGCAGTGGTCGAAAACCTATAACGGGGCCGGCAACTCCTACGATGGAGGCGCAGCTTTGGTGTGCGACAGCAACAACGACGTGTTTGTCACCGGCGCGGCCTGGACATCTTCGACGAACGTCGACGTAGTAACCATCCGCTATAACTCCAGCGGCACGGCTCAATGGACTCAAACCTACAATAACGCCTCGTTGGTCGACGCTGGCGGAACCATCGCCTTACAAGGCAGCAGCGTCATCATAACCGGCCCAACCCAGACGGCCTTGTCCACCTGGGAATACGTCACACTCGATTACGAAAAAAGTAACGGCACGCTGAACAATTACCGCGTTAGCAATGCAGGCGGCACTTCAATCGAACGAGCGAATGCCGTGGCCTTCGATGCCTCGGGCAACACCTATATCACTGGTGCTTTGGGCGCCACGGGGCAGGGCTCAATATCAAAACCATCAAACTGGATGCGGACCTGAACATTGTCTGGACGGCTACTTACAACGGCGCAGCCAGTCTGGACGATGCCGGGCGTGGCATAGCAGTCGACGCCACAGGTAAAGTGTACGTGTCGGGCTATACCACCGGCAGCGGCAACAACCGCAATGGCATCCTGCTGCAATACAGTTCCGGCGGCGCACTCAGCTGGTCTCAAATAATCGACGGCCCTGATGATGGTCCCGACGAATTGGCCGACCTCCACCTGACAGGCAGCGGCGACCTGTTCGTGGGGGGCTATCTCACCCGGAAAGGCAACAAAGACTTTTACGTCGGCCTATACGGCAATACCGGCAGCCTGCGCTGGTCGGATACCTTCAACGGACTGGCCAACCGCGACGATATGATCCAGCAACTCACGCCCGACGGCAGTGGAAACTTCGTAGTAACAGGCCCCAGCCTCGGTCATGACAACAGCCAAAGTCTGATGACGATTCAATATGCCGCCTATACTCTCGTAAAACCCCAAAACGAGAACGTCAATGCCCCCTTTATCGAAAACAGGGGTCAGTTGCTCAATACGGACGGCGATCCGGTCAGCGCTCAGCGTTTCTACACACGCAGTATGTACCCGAACGTGTACATATCTGACGCCTCTGTCAGTTACGTCTTCGCCCACATCGACACCATCCCAACCAGCACCGACACCATGGCCCTGATCGACCTGTCGTTTTACACCACGGCTGCCGAGAGACGCACCGTCGCTTCCCCGCTCGAACAACAGGATGCCCACTACAACTTCTATCTGGGCCACATCCCGGAAGGCCGCGAACGCGTTCCTCTGGAAAACAAGGTGCTGCACAACGACCTGTACAACAACATCGACGCCCTGTACGGCCAGGGACAGGACGGGTTGTTCATCCGCCTGATCTGCAAACCCGGCAGCGATCCGGACGACATCCGGATGGATTTTGACGGGCAGACGGCTCAAAGCGTGACGAGTGGCGTTTTGACGATCGAGACCTTGCTGGAAGACCTGTACCTGCCGCAGCCAACGGCCGTCCTGATCAGCAGCGAAGGCACGGAAACAGCTATTACGGCCTGGCAGCCGGCGTATTCGATCGGCGGGGATGGGAAGATCGGCATTACGACCGGGAGCTATGACGGGTCAAAGACGCTGGTGATCAAGATCGGGAGGGATCGAGAGGATGACAACCCAGAGGAGGTATATTGGTCAACTTATTACGGCGACACAAATGAGGATCAAGTAATCGGCCTGGAAACAGATGGATTGAGTGGTGATATATACTTTACTGGAACTACAAAGAGTAACTTATTTCCAACCTTAAACGCTAGTCAAGATCAATTACGCGCGGATCGCGACGCCTTCGCCGGGAAATTCAATTATCAGGGGGAGAGACGATGGGTGACATATTATGGAGGCGCCCAGGCAGCAGATGGCGATAATACAATATTCGAATACGGCCTAGATATAGTGTTTAAACAAGGGAATCTAGCTGGATTTGGCGAAACCAGTTCTGGTTCGATTTATTTTGTAGGCCGTACAGACGCTTTGGACTTTCCACTTCTGGATGATGGCAGCGCTTATTTCAGTGACGTGTTTTGGCCGAGTCCCAATGACGGAAGTTTTCGGGGATTTATTGTCCGGCTCGAATCTACAATAGGGACCTTAGGATGGGCGACCTATTTTGGTGACCCAGGAACATACAATTCTTCAAACCCTCCCTCTGCACAAGAAAGTGTTACCATAGCGAGGCTAAATGGCCAAGGAAACCTATGTATAGGTGGCGCAATACAACTACAGGACGATTGGACGAGCACCTTCCCAACAACGGCTACAGGCATGGCGTATTCTCAAAACTACGGCACAGGATTCATCGCCGAATTTGACAACTCAGATGCGTTAGTATGGGCGACTCGCCTGGCTTGCGACGGCAGCGATATCGGTGCACATGACATCACTTTCGATTCTCAAGACAACCTATACATGGTTGGACAATCCAATATATTTTGCACCAATACCTTTCCCGTGTTGGCTGACAATGGTGAATACCTGCAAAACTTTCCTACAAATGGAGACACAGACGGCTGGATCATGAAGTTTGATAAAGACAGAGCTATGAGATGGTCTACTTTCTTCGGCGGTACTGCCGATGACCAGTTGAACAGCGCAGTAGTAGACCTAGATGATAATCTTTTTGTCGTTGGTTCGACTGGCAGCACCGATTTACCCGTAATAAATTCGGGCGCCGGCGGGTATTACGATGGTTCCTTCAATGGAGGCACTTCAGATATTTTTATAGCAAAATTTTCCAGCGCCAATACACAACAGTATACCACCTATTTTGGAGGATCAGGCGACGAATTTTACGCGCCCTCCACAGACCAAGGCCCACATGATGGAGGCTGCGCTATTTACGACGGAGAAAATCTGATTTTTACTGGCCCAACTAAAAGTGCTGACTTCCCAGTTTACAACGTCGTCCCGGACAACATTTTTTTTCATGAAGAAATCAATCGAGGATTAAACGGGACTCGGGAGGATGCTTTTCTGGCAGTTTTCGGTCCGGGGATGCAACAGCGATTCTGCACATTCTGGGGCGGCGAACAGGACGACCGTTCGCGCGAAATCGCCTCGGCCAGCGTCAATGATCAATATTTCGTGGTGATTGGCGGGCAGTCCCGGTCGAACTCCAATATTTTTGAAAGACGCATTCCGCTGGCCCAGGAAACGCCTTTATCTTATTATCAACCTGTCTATGGAGGTGGAATACTGGAAGGATTTATGAGCAAAATCCGTTTGGATCAGGCGCTTTCCAGTACAAAAGAATTGGCTTCCCGAGGCTTTTCCGTTTTTCCAAACCCGACCGGGCATTCCGTCACGGTGTCGGCCGCATTTCCTTGCGACGAGAGCTGCGTTCTCAAAGTCTTCGACGTAATGGGTCGGGAATTAAACGTTTCCGTACACCGTAACGACAGCCTGACCTGGCAAATCGATCTTTCCGGGCAACCCTCCGGCCATTACCTTATCCGTCTCTCTGGAAGAGATTTTGTCGCTAGCCAACTCATCATAAAAATATGAAATCAAGCATTGTTATAAGAACGCTGATCATATCGGCCTGCGCCATCATGACATCCAATGCTATCTATGGACAAGAGTGGGTGCAAGTCGGTAATATAAACAACCCCATTGACCACTTGTACACAGACACGCTCGACAACAGCTTGTACGTTGGAGGCTCTTTCCGTTTTTTCAACGGCACAGAGACCAGGGGAATCTTCCGGCTGGACAGCGCCGGACAGGCGCACCCGCTCGGCTCGGGTCAGGATGGTTGCGGGCCATACAATTGCTACCCTGTCAAGGTCATTACCCGCTACAAGGATGAAATTTATATCGGATGGGTGCCTCCAACCATCGGGGGTGGCATCGTGGTCAACGGGATTGCCCGATGGGATGGGGTGCAGTGGAAAGCCTTGCAAAACGGATTCAACGGCGCGGCCAGTACCAACGGTTTTTGGGAACACAATGGCGATCTTTATATCGCCGGTGGATTCGACGTTACAATAGATTCGATTGTACAATACGCCATTGTCAAATGGGACGGTGACAACTGGGAAGGCTTTGCCTTCCCAGTTTATAATAATGACTATCCCATTGCGCAGGATGCCGTATGGTATAAAGGAAAACTGTATCTGGGAGGCGGATTCCCCTTCCCTGTGGATAACAGCTATATTTTGGATATTGCTAGTTTTGACGGCCAAGGTTGGTCGGCTGTTGAAAATGGCATAACAGGAGGAGGCTGGCACGGCATCTTCGATATGGAAGTTTATAAAGACGAACTCTACGTTTGTGGAACATTTCGAGCGGTGGACGGGAATATCGGTAATAAGATCATGCGGTGGAACGGTGAACAATGGAACGATGTTGGAGGTGGTATTTGTGATGTCAACGGCACTGCCCACCAGATGCTTATCCACAAAGACAAACTTTACGTGATTGGCATTTTCACCTGTGTCGGCAATGGCATCCCGGCCAGTTGCATCGCCTCCTGGGATGGTGAACGCTGGTGCAGCGTGGGCAACAGTGTCTTTAACAACCGAATCACTGCCATCGAATTCTGGAACGACGAACTGTACGTCGGCGGCGGCTTCACCGAGATCGACGGCCAGCCGGTTAAATTCTTCGCCAAATGGGTCGGCGACCACGCCTCCGACACCTGCTCGGCGCCCCTGAGCGCGGTGCAGACGCCCGCCGGCAAGGAGCGACCGGGCCTGCGCATCACGCCCAACCCGGCCTCCGGAAGGGTAAGCCTGCATATCGACGAAGCATACGGACCGCCCTTAGCCCTCCGCGTGTACGATACCTCGGGTCGGCAGCACCACTGCGTCGCCGGCGACAATTACGGCTGGATAGAGACAGGTCATTTACCGCCGGGCCTGTATTGGGTACAGGTGGTTTGCACCGACGGGTGGCTGGCGGAGCGGTTGGTCAGAATGTAACCAGTTCTCACACCGAATGCGCCTTCTCATCGTCAAATTCCCCCTCCCAGCGGGCCACCACGGCCGAGGCCAGGCAGTTGCCCATCAGGTTGACGGAGGTGCGGCCCATGTCCATCAGCGCATCGATGCCGAGGATCACGGCAATGGGCCATTCCGGAATGTGGAATTGATTGACCGTGCCGGCGAGAATGACCAGCGATGCGCGGGGCACGCCGGCTACGCCTTTCGACGTCAGCAATAAAGTGCCCATCAGGGCCAGCTGCGTTTCCCAACTCAGCGTAATGCCGGCCGCCTGGGCGCAAAAAATCGAGGCCAGGGAAAGGTATAAGGTGGAGCCGTCGAGGTTGAAACTGTATCCTGTCGGCAACACGAAAGAGACAATTTTGCGCGGCACGCCAAACTGTTCCATCGCCGACATGGCCTTCGGAAACGCGGCCTCCGAACTGGCCGTGGCAAAAGCAAGCGACGCCGGCTCGTAAATGGCTTTGAAAAACTGTCGGATGGGGATTTTGAAAAAGATCAAAACGGGGATAAACACCAGCAGGATAAACACCAACAGAGCGGCGTAAAGGGTGCCCAGGAGTTTGACCAGATTCCAGACGACTTCAAAACCCATCGTGCCGATCGTGTACGCCATGGCGCCACCCACGGCAAAAGGCGCGAAGTACATGATGATGTTGGTAAACTTGAACATCACTTCGCCAAGGCTTTCCAGCCAGTCGAGCATCACTTTCCGGTGCACTTCCGATACCTGCCGCAGAGCAAAGCCGAAAATCAGACTGAACACCACGATTTGCAGTACTGCGCCTTCATGCACTGCCTTGGCGATGTTTTCAGGGAAAATGTGCAAAACAACGTATTTCCAGTCCTGTTTGGCAACCGTCGTCGGGGCCCCGAGCGTCTTTTCGCCGTACAGCAACTGAACGGTGCCCTTGACCGAATCCACCTTGGCCGACAAGCGGTCAACAGGCATCTCCACAGCCGACGACACCGGGGTTTTGGACGTGATACCCACACCGGCTTTGCTGAAATTGATCGCCACCAGTCCCACCACAAGGGCAATGGAAGTGGCAACAATGAAATAGGTGAATGCCTTGGCACTCATCCGGCCCACGGCTTTCGAATTGCTTTGGCCGGCAATACCGACGACCAGCGTGGCGAGCAATAGCGGCGCAATCACCGTTTTGATGAGCTGAATGAAGATTTTACTCAGCACCTCCATTTGTCCGGCGGTCTGCGGAAAATCAACGCCGACTTCCATACCCACCACCATACTGATCAAAATCCAGGTCGTAAGCGAACGTTGCTGATAACCGTAATAGGCCAGCGCACCAATGGCATACCAGCGCAATCCCATCAAAAAACCGGGGTCGATCGTCAGGGAAAAATAGCGGGCAGCGAGATGAACGAGGCCCACAGCAAGCACGCTGAACACAGCCAGCCAGAATGATTTTTTCGATTCCATACAACAGGGTTTGGCCAGACGGATTTCCCGTCCTTGTTTTGTGCGGGCAAAATACGTCAATTATTTATGCAAGACCCACAACCCTGGCAGGTGTTAAAAAGCAACTATTTGCTCGACCGCCGGCCCTACATGCACCTTCGGGAAGATCAGGTCAGATTGCCCAACGGCGTCGTGCTCGATCATTACTTCGTGTTCGAGTACCCCGAGTGGGCTTCCATTCTGGCCGTTACGGAGGAAGGTTCGATCGTACTGATCCGCCAATACCGCCATGCCCTGGGCAAAGTTCACTTCGAATTGCCGGCCGGCATCGTCGATCCGGGCGAATCGCCGCTCGACAGCGCGCGCAGGGAACTGATGGAAGAAACCGGCTACGGCGGCGGCGAATGGCGCGAATTCGTGACGCTGAGCGCCAACCCGGCCACCCACACGAATACCTGCCACATCTTTTTGGCCACCGGCGTGCGGCGAATGAACAACCCGGACTACGACCATTCGGAAGACATGACCGTACACGTCGTGCCGCCCGGTGAAGTCAATGCCGCATTGTGTCAGGGCGGCATTTACCAGGCTTTGCATGCGGCGGCGCTTTGGCGCTGGTTTGCCGAGAACGGGCTTCCTACAAACTCGCCCTGACCGCGGGTAACAGCGCCGTTACCCACTCTTTGTATTGCTGAACCGACGGATGCAGGCCATCGGACGCAACCAGAACCGGCCTGTCGAGTCCCATCCTCGAAATAGCCGTGACGTCGAGGTATTGCACCCCGGCTTGCAGGCTGACGGCGCGATTGATCGCGTTGAATTGATCGATTTCCCCGGAAGTCTGGGCCGGATCGCCAAAATTTTGGCCATAAGGCGTAAATGCCCAGTCGGGGATCGACAAAACAAATACCCGCTCTTTGCGCCCTCCCGCGCGTTCGATGGCCATTTGCAGCAGCGCTTCAAATTCGGGCTGGTAAGCCTCCGGCGTTCCGCCCTGGTACTGGTTGTTTACACCGATGCACAACGTGACAATACTGAACGTGCTGTCGCCGATAGATGCCCCGGCAGCCTCGATGGCATTGCGCAGATTGCCGGTGCGCCAGCCGGTTTGCGCGATGATCCGTACGCCCGAGACCTCCCTGCCTTCTTTTTTCAGGCTGTCGGCCAGTTGATTGGGGAAATTATTGCCCCAGGGGACGCTTTCGCCCTTGGTATAGGAATCGCCCAGGGCGAGAATGTCCAGTTTTTCGGCCGGTTGAACCGGCTCGGGCGTTTCAATGGAAGGGTCACTTTGGCACATGAGCAAAAATGCGCAGGCCATCAGGCCAAATACCAGCAACAAGTTTTTCATTTCGGATAGAATCGGACCTGGCTTTGTTAATGTAAAATACGATCGCTTAATTTGAACGATTTTTAGCGCCGGCCTGATGGTCGGTGTTGTTTAACATAGCCTTCGGAAGAATGTTCCTGAACCAGTCACTACACAAATATTTCCTTGCAGCCCTCCTTCTGGGCGTTCTTTCCCCGCTTTACGCCACCCACATCGTCGGCGGCGAGATTACTTATAATTGTCTGGGCAACAATCAATACGAGATCACGCTGTCGGTTTACCGCGACTGCTACAATGGCCTGCCGGATTTTGACCAGCCTGCCATCATTGGCATTTACAAGGCAGACTGGACCTTGTTCAAAAAAGACACGATCAAGATAGATGAGCGGAGCGACAAACTGCCCATAGTTTTAAATAACCCCTGCCTGACCGACCCGCCCGACGTGTGCGTGCATCGGGCTATTTACAATAAAATCATCACCCTGCCCTATTCGCCCGGCGGTTATCATATTGTTTATCAGCGGTGTTGCAGAAACCTGCTCATCCGCAACCTGCCCGATCCGCTCAACACCGGCATCTCGTATACGGCCACCATCAGCGAAGAGGCCCAGCTGGCTTGCAACAATGCAGCCGTGTTCAACAGCTGGCCGCCGGTTGCCATTTGTATCCACGAACCCGTCAATTTCGACCACAGCGCCACCGACCCCGACGGCGATTCGCTGGTGTACCGCCTTTGCACACCGCTCAACGGACCCGACTCGCTGACGCCCGTGCCCAATCCACCCTTCGCGGGCCCTTATCAAGAACTGGTCTGGCTCGATCCGCCGTACAATCTGGGTAATCTGCTGGGCGGTGAACCGCTGAGCATCGACCCGCAAACGGGCTTTATGACCGGCATCCCCAATATGATCGGAAATTTCGTGGTGGGTGTCTGCGTCGACGAATACCGGGACGACACTTTATTGTCGACCACACGGCGCGATTTCCAGTTCAACGTAGCCGATTGCGGCAGGCCGACCGCTGCATGGTTCGTTCCCGGGCCGGTATGCAATACCACCTCGGTGCAGTTTCAAAACCTCAGCACAGCCGCTTCCAGTTACCGGTGGTATTTCGACTGGCCCAACGATCCGGATAATTTT
>JADZFP010000261.1 GCA_020849825.1 Saprospiraceae bacterium | reverse complement strand
TAGGTATTGGGAGTTGGGTTTTGGCAAAAGGGTTGTTTCTGCTCTCGGATTGGATTTGGGTTTTATGTATTGGGAGTTGGGTTTTGGCAAAAGGGTTGTTGCTGCTCTCGGATTGGATTTGGGTTTTAGGTATTGGGAGTTGGGTTTTGGCAAAAGGGTTGTTTCTGCTCTCGGATAATGTCACGAGGCCAAGCCTCGCGCGAGCCGTGGTTAATTTCTGCCCAAATCTCAGGCACATCCTGAGAGCAGAAATAACCCTTTTGCCAAAACCCAACTCCTAAAACCCAACTCCTAAAACCCAACTCCCAACACCCAACTCAACGTTTCACAAGCCCCGTTGTCGCGCTGCGCATTTGTCCTTGTTGCAGATAAAGCCAGTAGGCGCCGGAGGGCAGGGTGGGATCGGGTTGAAGGCGGTTTGTTGTGCCGTGGAGCGTTTGTTGCCACACGGTTTTACCATTTGAATCCGTCAGGGTGACTATTGTCTGGCCTACCTTGAAAGGGCTGTCGACAGGCAGTTGTATGGTGAATTCATCCTGAAAAAGCGTGGGAAATACCTTAAATGCATCGGAAAGGCTTTCCGCCGTTTTTACGGCTTCGGGTACCAGCGCGATGTTGAGCGTAGTCACGATGCCATTCTGCAATTGAATGCCGGGGATGGTTTGCGATGCATAACCGGGTTTTTCCGCCAAAACGGTGTAAACGCCTGCCTGGGCATTACCGGTTTTATACAGCCCGTCGGGGCGGGTGGTATCGGCGTTGATGGTATTGAGTACGTACACTTTGGCCTCGCTGATCGGCTGCCCGGTCGAAGCGTCGGTCACCTGTCCTTCCAGCCAGGCGGCATGCTGGTAGGTGGGTTGGTAAATGAACAGGCCCTCGTTTTTGGCCGTTGCGAATACGATGCCGGAGGGCAGGTAGGGGTCGGCGTCCCACACCAGCGAATTGCCGAGCGATACCCAGGCCGTTTCAATCAGGTTGTCGGGGCGGCTGGCATCGACGAGGGTCAGTTGGCCGCCGTACGAGGGATTGATTAAAAAGTCGTTGAGTACCCGCACGTTGTGCACTTCCTTGTTGGGAAAAACGCTGGGATAATAGGTGTCGAGCAGGGTAATGTTATCGAGGTCGCTGATATCGAAGCTGGCCAGTGGGGCATTGGTTTTTTCATCGGTGGTGAACAACGTCTGGCTGTCGTCCGAAAGCCAGCTGTTGTGGTTGAACGCGCCGGGCGTTGGGGTGCTCACCAGCGGAACCGGGTTGCTTTTATTCGTTACGTCGATCACGGTGACTTGCCCGGCATAAATCTCGCTGCTGTACAGCGTATTGCCCCGGATGTAGCCGTCGTGCACGTAAAAATCGTCGTAAATCCCCGTGATTTGCGGATTCCAGGGATCGCTCAGGTCGGCGATAACGCACCCGTTGGTCAGGTTTCCGCCGCCGAATACGTACAGCCACCCGTCGGTCGCCGCCACGGTATGGCTTCTGTTAATCAGGCCCTCGTTGGCGCCGTCGCCGGTCCAGACTTTCCAGTAAATGCTGTCGGGCAGCGCTCGTAAGTCCACGATGGTGATACCGCTGCCGGGGGCTTCCGAGCCGATGTAGGCAAAGCCGTCCCAGGTTTTGATTTCGCGCCAGTTGTTGGCCAGGCCGGGTACGCTGAATCGCTCAACCGGCTGGCTGGGATCGGATAGATCCACGATGCTCAGGCCGGCGCTTGTGCCCACGAGCGCCCACTCGCCGCCTTGGTTGTCGACATAATGCCAGCAACCGGCCAGCGTCAGGGGGGCGTAGGGCAGATGCCCGAGCAATTGCAATTGGGCGCTCAGCAGGAAGGGGGTAGTTAAGGCGAGGAAAGACAGGGTAGCGTATTTTTTCATCGAAACGCCTATTTTTTCGGTAATTTAATGGTAAAGGTGGTCCCTTTTCCGGGCTCCGACCTTTTTACAAAAATCTTTCCGCGGTGATATTGTTCGATAATACGCTTTGATAAAGATAACCCGAGGCCCCAGCCGCGTGTTTTGGTGGAATAGCCGGGTTTGAAAACGGTTTTGAAACGGCCTGCCGGAATGCCTTTACCCGTGTCGGAAATATCGACGCAGGCAAAGCCGGGTTCTTCGTACACCACGGCGGTGATTGTGCCGGAGCCGTCCTCCATGGCATCGATCGCGTTGCGCAGCAGGTTTTCGATCACCCAATCGAACAGGTGGGAATTGACCTGAACCATGATGTCGGGATGCTCGGCGGCAACAGGAAATTCGAGTACGACCCTGCGGGGAGTGCGCGGCTTCATGTAGTCGCGGCACTTTTCGAGTTCGTGGTACAAATTGACGGAGCGCAGCTCGGGGCGTGCGCCGATTTTGGAGAAACGATCGGCGACCAGTTCGAGCCGGGTAACGTCGTTGCGCAGTTCGTCGAGCATTTCCAGGTTGTCGCTATTGCCTTCGTTGACCGATTTCAGCGTTTCCACCCAGCCGATAATGGCGGTAATGGGCGTGCCCAGCTGGTGTGCGGTTTCTTTGGCCATGCCCAGCCAAACCTGGTTTTCCTCGGCCCTGCGCGCGGCGCTGAAACCCAGGTAACCGAATGCGATGAACATGGCGATCAGTCCCAGTTGTACGATGGGGAACCAGTAGAGCCAGTTGAGGAGTTTGGAGTGGGAATAGATCAAATAATTTCGGAAATAAGGCGGGGCCGATACTTCGATGGTGTCGGCGCCGGCGGCAACCATTCGCGCAAGTTCCCGGCGGATAATGCTTTTGTCGAGCGAATCGGAATTGTCCTGCAGATTGCGGTATTCGATGATATTCCAGCTGTCGTCGAGCAATACAACCGGAATCGTGGTATTTTGCCGGATAATCAGGTTGTGCAGGGTGATATCGCAATTGTACTGCGTCGTATCCGTGTTGGTTTTTGCAATGCTGCGGAGCGACTCGGCAAATTGCTCTGCCTGTTGATGCTCCCGATCGGCCAGTTTGTTGGCCAGATAACGGGTGTACAACAACGAGATCGTGACAATGACCACGCCGCCAACGGCCAGGTACCATTTCCAATTTGATTTGCGAGCGTATATATTGGGTGCCATGCGCAAACGTGTTAATGCAGCGGGTTGCAAAGGAAACAAATGTCGCCGGGTTACAACCTTTAAAACGATCCGGAACTTGTTTTCGCACGCAAACTTTTGAAAATCAGGCCCCCGCCTGGGTTCAGTTTTATCAATCTCGTAATTTTGTTTAACTTTCTTCCGATTTTTCTTAAACAAAGTAAAGGTCCAACCGTTTCTGCTGCAAATACCTCAACCCTTCTCGCCGATATGGCTAAAAAAGTAATTGTTATCGGATCGGGCTTTTCCGGTCTTTCTGCTGCCTGCAACCTGGCTGCCGACGGTCACGACGTCACGATTCTGGAAAAAAACGAACAAACCGGCGGCCGCGCCCGGCAGTACAGCGCCCAGGGCTTTACGTTCGATATGGGCCCTTCGTGGTACTGGATGCCCGACGTATTCGAGCAGTTTTTTGCCCGTTTTGGTCGCCAGGTCTCTGAATATTACAATCTGGTTCGCCTCGACCCCTCCTATCGCGTTTACTTTGGCCCCAATGATCGCCTCGACGTACCGGCCGATATGGCTGCGCTGGAGGCCATGTTTGAACAACTTGAGCCCGGTAGTACCGCCTCGTTGCGCCGCTTTCTGGCCGAGGCAGGGTATAAATACCAGGTTGGGATGAATGAATTTGTACAAAAGCCCAGCCACAGCATACTGGAATTTGCCGATTGGAGGGTGGTCAGCAGTTTGTTCCGCCTGCAAATGTTCACGTCGATGTCGAAACACGTTAAAAGCCTGTTCCGGCATGAAAAACTGATTAAGTTGCTCGAATTCCCGGTACTTTTTCTCGGCGCCACCCCGGAAAAAACGCCGGCGTTGTACAGCCTGATGAACTATGCCGACCTGGCGCTGGGCACCTGGTATCCGCAGGGCGGCATGTACAAGATCGTGGAGGCGATGACCCTGCTCGCGCAATCGCTGGGGGTGAAGATCGTGCTGAATGCCGAAGTTGCACAGATCAATACCGAAGGCGGAAAAGCAACCGGCGTCCGTACGCGCGACGGGCTGGTATTTGCCGCCGATGCCGTGGTCGGCGCCGCCGATTACCATCATGTGGAGTCAAAACTGCTGTCGACCGAAACGCGCAATTACAACGAATCCTATTGGCAGTCGCGCGTTATGGCGCCTTCCTGCCTGATTTTTTACGTGGGCGTGAGCAAGCGGCTCGATCATTTGCTGCACCACAACCTCTTTTTCGACGAAGATTTTGGGCGCCATGCCCGGGAGATTTACGAAACCCCGCGGTGGCCCGAACGGCCGCTGTTTTACGTCAGCGCGCCCTCCAAAACCGACCCCTCGGTGGCGCCCGAAGGCTGTGAAAATCTTTTTATCCTGATTCCCGTAGCGCCGGGTCTGGAAGACACGCCGGCCATACGCGAGCATTATTACAACCTCGTGATGCAGCGCCTGGCCGTACTGACCGGTCAGCGCATCGGCGAATCGGTGGTGTACCGGCGCGCTTACGCCCACAACGATTTTGTACGCGACTACCATGCCTTCCGGGGCAATGCCTACGGCCTGGCCAATACACTGTTGCAAACGGCATTTTTAAAACCGCGCCTGCGGAATAAAAAAGTTTCCAACCTCTTTTACACCGGCCAGCTGACCGTACCGGGCCCCGGCGTACCGCCCGCGATTATCAGCGGACAAGTGGTGGCGCGGGAGGTCGGGAAAGTTCTTTACAACGATTGATTTTTTAAACAGATTATTATTCATTCAGTCCATATCCCTTCTTCGCACTACCTTCTAGTATCCACGCAGACTATGAACCACTTCGCTTTGTTCAACAACACTTGCTTCGAGTGCAGCAGCCTTATCACCCGTCGTTATTCGACGTCGTTTTCGTTGGGGATTCGGCTTTTTGCCCAGCGCTTTCGCGCGCCGATCTGCGGTATTTACGGCTTCGTGCGTTTCGCCGACGAAATTGTCGATACGTTTCACGACTACCCCAAACAGGAGTTGTTCGATCGGTTTCGCGACGACACCTGGCGGGCCATCCGGGAGCGGATCAGCCTGAACCCGGTTTTGAACGCCTATCAGCAGGTGGTGCACCGATACGGCATCGAGCCTGAGCTGACGGAGGCGTTTTTGAAAAGTATGGAAATGGATTTGCACAAAAACACCTACGACGAGAGTGGCTACGACGAATATATTTATGGCTCGGCGGAAGTCGTGGGGCTCATGTGTCTGAGGGTTTTCTGCGAAGGCGACGATGTCAGGTACCAGTCGCTCAAAGAATCTGCCTGTCGTTTGGGTGCAGCGTTTCAAAAGATCAATTTTCTGCGCGATATCCGCAGCGACTACGACGAGCGAGGGCGGGTTTATTTCCCCGACGTCGATTTCCGTTATTTCGACAACGAACAGAAAAGCCGGATCGAAGCGGACATCAAGGAGGATTTCGACGCGGCTCTTGAAGGCATCCGGCGTTTGCCGCGTGGCGCCCGGCTCGGCGTGTATCTGGCGTACAAATACTACACGCAGTTATTCGCCAAAATCAGAAACGCCCCTGCCCAGCAAGTGGCCCAGGAGCGCTTTCGGGTGTCGGACAAACGGAAAATCTATCTGTTGTTCAGTTCCGCCTTGCGCCACAGTCTCAATACTTTGTAATCAGCGCACGAAGCGAATGTCGATGGTCACCGGAAGGGAACCGGGCGACCAGTCCCATTCTTTCACCAGGCGAATGGCCTCCTGATCGCACCCGAAGCCAAGTCCCCTGAGTATCTGGATGTTGGCCGGTTCGCCGTTGGCATCGACGATAAATTGCAGTCGAACCGTGCCGGAAATATTGTTGTTGCGGGCTTCCGGTGTGAGCCGTGCGCTCTGGCGCAGGTATTCTGCAAATGCGTCCCAACCGCCGGTGGGTTCGGGCTGGCTTTTTTCCTGATCCCGTTTTTTCATGGCTGCCACGTCGGGCCGCTCGTCGGTGTTGAACCAACGGGTGCTGTCGGTCGGTCGTGCCGGTTCGGACTTAGTTTTGGCCTTGCGGGTTTCCTGCGGAAGCGGGGCTGCCGGTGCGCTGGTGGCCGGCGAGCCGGGCGAGGCATCCGCCATTTTATCGGCAGCGGGTTGGGCAACGACTTCTTGTATGGCAGTGTTGTTTTCTTCCATTTCCTGCATGGCGATGGCGTCGTCGAGCACGCTGTTTTCGGGCGCTACGCTTTCCTGTTGGCGGGAGGCGATTGGCGGGTAAGGCCCCTGGTTGGGGGAAGATTGTACCGGCATATCTGGCGCTGCGGCAATAGGTGGTTGTTCATTGTCGGGCGCGGTATTGGTCGTCGTTCCGGGCGTTTGGTCGGGCTGAGTGCCGGCAATGGGCGTATGCGGGTCCGTTTTTTGCCAGGGGCGGATAACCCATACTGCAACCAGCAAGAGCAGGACAGCCGCGGCGGCAGCCAGCCAGGGCGGCATGACAAGCCCCCGTCCGGAAGGCTGCTGCCCGGTCAGTCGGCGCCGGAGCGCAGCGATGCGTTCCGCGTGGTCTTCTTCGGGCGCGCCGGAAAGTCCCTCCCAGGCTTCCCGCCGGAAATCATCCGTACGGGTAAGGGCAAGGAGTTCCTGTTCGTCGGCGCGGGTGAATTCTCCCCGGGTCCAACGTTCCAGCAAGTCCAGAAAACGGGTGTCGTCCTTGCGGACAGATGGGTTCATGTAGTGTGGTTATTTGGTGAATTGGTGAATTGGTTATAAAAGGGTTATTTCTGCTCACGAATATTGGTGAGTTGGTTATTTGGTGAATCCAAATTGATTAACTGGTGAATTGGTGAATTGGTAAACTGGTGAATTGGTGAATTGGTGAACTGGTTATAAAAGGTTCATTTCTGCGATCGGGTTCGGTTTTCGCTTATTGACCAAATTCTTGAAATGTGGGCAGAAGTAACCCTTTTATAACCAATTCACCAGTTAACCAATTCACCAATCCTTCATTCCTTGTTTTTCCAGGCAAATTCGCAGGTTTCGGCGGCCATTTTGGATATAGGAGCGCACTTTGCCTACGTCTTCGGTGATTAAATCAGATATTTCCTTGTACGATTTTTCTTCATAATAGAACAGAACGACACTTTTTCGCTGTTGTTCGGGCAGTTCGCCGAGGCATTTTTCAAGTGGCGCCGGTCCGGCATCGGGCAGTTCTACTTCGAAGCCGGGCACAACAGCGTCGTAGCGAACCATGTCTTCCGGGGCATGCAGGTCGGTGGGGCGGCGCTGGTTTTTGCGCCATTCCATCAGGCAGTGGTTGCGGGCCAGCACGTAAAGCCAGCCGCGAAACGATTCGATCTGATGCTCGCGTGCTTTCCGCACGAGTTCTTCGTAGATGGCCATTGTCGCGTCTTCGGCTTTGCCGGGTTCGCGAAGAATCTTGAGACAAACGCCGTATACCATAGGCATGTAGCGTTCGTACAATATCCCCAAATACCGCGCCTCGCCACCGGAAACATAACGTTCCAGCAACTGCTCGTCGCTCAGGTGCTCCGGCGGATTTTGGCGGAATATTTTCAGCATGGGTATGCGGGCGGAATATCCCGCCAAAAGTATGGTTAAGGATGCTTACGGGAGCGGAAGTGCATAAAATTCGGAAAGTTTCTTTCGGCTACGGACAAAGCCGCATCACGGTGATGCTGCCATTGCCGGCGCTGAGCCAGCGGACACTGACGGTATGCGTGCCTTGACCGCTCAAAATTTCACCCCCCGAGGTCACCCACAGGTAGGTGTTGTTCGGCAGTTCGGGCACGGAATAGGTGTAAACACCGTCTTCGCAGACGGAGGCCCCGCCGCTGATTTCGGGTACGAAAGCGCGGTCGAAAATGTGTTTTTCCAAAAAAATCTGCAAGGCCAGGCTCAGGGTATCGCTGAAAAGGCGCCGATTGGCCCAGGTATCGCGCACGCCGGCAAAGTAACACTCGATCTGTACGGCTTCAATGGCGCCACCGCCCGAGGAGCCGTGCCGAAAAGTATTGTACCCGCCGTTGAAATAAGGCTCGCCGGCCTGTGGCGCCGGGTCGGCGCTGCTGGGTACCGAGGGGTAGCCCCGGGTATGGAGCAGGGTGCCGAGGGCAAAGGAGTCGCGCAGCAGTTGGGCGTGTTTGTACTGGTGAAGGTTGGTGTCGGCCAGGTGCCTGATGCTGCTTTCGGCGACGTAGACGGGCAAATTAAGCGAATCGT
>JADZFP010000260.1 GCA_020849825.1 Saprospiraceae bacterium | reverse complement strand
CCGAGCCTCTCGGGCGACAGCCGCTCCCGGGATGAAGTCTTATTGTTTGATCAGGCTTCCCTGTATTTTTTTACCCGGCGTGAGCACTTTCAAGACGTACATTCCTGCGGGGAGGGTGGCGAAATCGGACACGGGGATGTCTTGCCGGCCTGCCGAGAGCGTCACGTCGCGCATCCACACGAGTTGGCCGAATGGCCCGAAGAGGGCAAGCCGGCCCCTGCCTTCTTTTTCGGCATCGATGCTGAATACGACTTCGCCCGAAGTGGGGTTGGGGCGGCAATGGGCCCAGGAGGCAGTCGGGGCGGATTGGCGCGGTTGCGCGGTTTGGGCGCGCAGCGTGCACTCGGTATCGTCGAAAAGCCAGGCCAGGCAGGGCATCGCGTCGGGATCGGGCGACAAGCCTGCTCCCTCGCCCTCGCCGATTTTTTTAAAGCCGAGGTAAAACAACACGGCGCCCGGCTCGACGCGTTGGTCGGGGTCGTTGAAGTCGGCGAACCACAGCGTACGGATCAGGCCCTGTTCCAGTTCGGTGAGGCCGAAGTTGCCGGCGTTGTAGCCCGGCAGATCGCCGGCGGCAGGGCCGATCAATTGCCACTGGGCGGGGTCGAACCGCAGGGCGAGTTGGAAGGCTTGCAGGGGTTCGTCGCCGAGATAGCGGACGGGTACGATGAGCGCCTCGCCGGCGCGGGCGGCGGGCAGGGTACAATCGATGCCCAATTCGGGCCGTCGGGCGGGCCGGTTGGCCAAAACGCTGTTGTTGAGGTCGCCGATCTTGATCCCGACGAAATTGGCCCCGACGGAGGGGCCGGCAGAAAAGTCGACAGGGGTTTCTTCCTGGAAGGGGGCACTGGCAAAAGGATTTGCCGGGTTGGCAAACGTAAACGTTTGATCGATAAACCGCCAGGAGCTGTTATTGGGCAGTTCCGTGTAAATACCCAGGATAAGTTTGCGCAGTTCGACGATGTCGAAAGCGGTGACGCTTTCGGATTTATTGATGTCGGCGGCGATGATCTTGTAGGGAGAGTTGAGCGGCGGGTTGCCCAGGAGGTGTTTACTCATGAGGACGAGGTCGAAGGTGGAGACGCCGTTCATGGGGTTGTCGTCTGCCGCTAAGGGGTTGGAAGTTTGGGCCGAAGTTTGGCATGAAAAACAAACGAGTGCGACAAAGCAGATTGATTTGATAAACATGGTCTGGATGGTAGTTGAATAAGTTGATGGTTAACAATATAGCACTGCCATGAACCCCGCGCTACGCGCAGAATGCATGTTCACACTCGGAAAAACTTCCCCGCGAACTGGCTTCGGCAGGGAAAGCAGGCGCTGTTACAACGCGTTACACATCGGCAGGCTGGTCGTATGGCGCGGCAGGTCGGAGCAGCCGCGTCGGGGTTTCCAGAAAGGCGAAAGAGGGTAGGCCTTTCTCAGGACAAATATAGTCGCACAGGCTGAATTCCGCAATCGGCTTTGCTTTTCAGCACAGGGCAATGTGCTTTGCCCGAAATTTATCCCCACACCTGGTATTCAGAAACAAAAACCAGCAGACCTTAGCCCCCCAATCCTTCAATCGTTCAATCGCCAAGATGTTATACCAGGGAATCTTACTCGGTTTGTCTTTCAGCGTCATTGCCGGTCCGCTGATGTTGTCGATTATTCAGGCCAGTCTGGACCGCGGATTCCGGGCCGGGTTTTCGGTAGCAGCCGGTATTTGGTTCAGCGATATTCTGTACATTTTGCTCGTCTGGAAAGGCATTACGGCCATTCAGTGGGTGACAGCCTGGCCGGGCTTCAAGTTTTGGGCGGGCCTGGCCGGCGGGGCCTTGCTGATCGGATTCGGGGTAAACAACCTCCTGTCGTCCAAAAAACCGCCGGTTTCGGAGGCGCCCTCGCCCGGCGACCGCCTGCTCGACGTGCTCGACGGCCCCGAAGCGCCCGGCGCCCCGCCCAACTGGACCCACTGGGGTTACCTGGGTTACTGGCTGCGCGGTTTTTTGATCAATACCGTCAATCCATTTACCGTGTTTTTCTGGATCGGCATCGCCACGGGGGTTGTGCTGCCCAACCAATGGACGGGTGAAGACACCCTTGCCTTCTTTGGCGGCATGATGGGCGCTTTGATCGTTATGGATACCTTGAAAGCCTATGCCGCCAAAAAAGTGCGCCGCCTGCTGACGGTGGAGCATACCCGCCTGATCCGGCGTGTGATCGGGATTGTGCTCGTCGGTTTCGGGCTTGTACTCGCCGGCCGGGTGTGGTAAAAAAGTGCGTTTGCCACCCTTTTGAAAAGACGTGTATCGTCACTTTTCAGCAAACCGCCGAAAAACTGCCCTCGACTTGATCGAAAACCTGACTTTTGTGTTCCTAATTCGTCGCTGCATTACAACAGCCTCCTTCCACAAACATTTGCTCAACATGCGTTTAATTGCTACCCTTTTGCTGTCGCTCGGTGTGTGCGCCGCGGCTTTCGGGCAATTGCCCAACAACTTCTGGACACCGGCGCCGGGTACTGCGCTGCCTTCCGCTGCACAGCGTCAGGCTTCGCCCACAGCCCTGCAGGTTTTTCAGGCCGATTATGCTGCCTTGGTCGCCGCGCTGGCCACTGCGCCGATGGAATTTACCGAATCGGCCCGCCAGCAGCCGCTGCTGCTGACCTTGCCGCTGGCCGACGGCCAGATGGCGTCTTTCGCCGTGGCCGAATCGCCGGTGATGGCGCCCGAACTCGCCGCCAAATTTCCCGCCATCCGCACCTACGCCGGCCGCGCCACCGACGGCTCGGGCCTGACGGTCCGACTGGGCGTGGGATACAATGGTTTTCATGCCTACATGTTCAGCCTCGACGGGCATGTGCAGATCGTGGAGCCGGTGGCCAAAAAGGCCGATAACGTCTACATGGCCTATCGTATGGAAGATCTGCCCGAAGGTGTGCACCTGGATGCCCGCTGCGGCGCCAGCGAACTGGCGGCCCCCGGCAATACCATGCCGCGCACCGTGGCGCCTATTTCGGCCGAACGCGCCAATACGCCCGTGACCCTCAAAACCTACCGCACCGCGATCACCGCCCAGGCCGAATATTCACTTTTCCACGGCGGTACCGTACCACTGGTCATGAGCGAAATCGTCGATGCCATCGATTTTATCACGGCTATCCTCGAACGCGACTTCGCCGTGCGCCTGCAATTGATCCCTAACAACGATATTCTGATCTATCTCGATCCGGCAACCGATCCCTTCGACGGCGATCTGGTGACTTCGTGGTTCAACCAGAACCCGCTGCCCACCAACCAGTTGATCGGTGTGAACAACTATGATATCGGCCACGTCTTTACCCAGGTGGACCCGCCGGGCGGCGTGTACGTCGCGGGTATCGCCTCGCTCGCCGGGGTATGTACGCAGCTCGACAAGGCGCGCGCCGGTTCTTCATTGCCCGACCCCACCGGTACCGATTTTTACCTCATCGTCGCACACGAAATGGGCCACCAGTTCTCGGCCACACACACGTTCAACTCCTGTCCGCCTGCCGCCGATGCCCGCACCGGCTCCACGGCTTACGAGCCCGGTGGCGGCAGCACGATCATGAGCTACGCCACCACCTGCTCTCCCGAGATTGTGGGCAACCGCGACGGCTACTACCACATCGCTTCGATCGAACAGGCGCGCCAGTTCGTTACGCAAGACGAAGGCAGCACCTGCGGTACCAATACCGTGACTGACAATAACTACCCCTCGGTCTCGATTCCGCTGACCGACGGTTTTTACATCCCGATGAGTACGCCTTTTGCGCTCACCGCCGAAGCCTCCGACCCCGATGGCGATGCGCTGACCTATTGCTGGGAGCAATACGACCTTGGCCTCGAAGGCCCGCTGACCGACCCGGTGGGCACGGCGCCGCTGTTCCGCTCTTTTGTGCCGGCAGCCAGCCCGACCCGCCTTTTTCCGCGTTTTCTCAACCTGATTACCAATACCTCCTCGGTATCGGAATATATGCCGGATTATACGCGCAAACTCAATTTCAAAGTAACGGTGCGCGACAACCACCCCGGCGCCGGCGGCGTAGTCTGGGACGACGTACAGTTCAACGTCACCGACCAGGCCGGCCCCTTTAAAGTCACGTATCCCAACACCTCGGGCATCACCTGGCGGGTGGGCGAATACCGCGTCATCACCTGGGATGTGGCGAATACCGATAAAGCCCCGGTCAATTGCTCGACGGTCAATATCGTTCTGAGCCTCAACAGCGGCCAGACTTTCCCCGTCACGATCGCGGCCAACGTGCCCAATACCGGCTCCTGCTGCATTCAGGTGCCCGACATAGTGGGCAGCACCCTGCGTCTGAAGATCGAATCGGTCGGCAATATCTTCTTCGACCTGGCCAACGCCAACATCACGATCCTGCAACCCGAACAACCGGGCTTTAACTTCTGCCTCGGCGAACTCACCCTGCAGGCTTGCGCCCCGACGACCTACACCACCACGATCAGTACCAGCAGTCAGTTCGGGTTCAGCGAGCCTATTACACTCAGTGTCGACGGCCTGCCCGCCGGCGCAACGGCTACGTTCAGCCCCAACCCGGTGCAGCCCGGCAGCGCTTCGGTCATGAGCGTCGATTATCCGCTGGGTACCGCCGAAGGCCAGTATGCCGTGACCATCACCGGCACGACGAGCAGCGCCAGTTTTTCGATCAATACCGACGTGACAGTCGTTTCGAACGATCTCTCCGGTTTTGCCCTCCAGCAGCCCAATGACGGCGCTATAAGCGTGGTGCAAACGCCCGTACTGCGCTGGAGCCCGGCCGTCGACGCCGCTACTTACGACATCGAGGTAGCCAACAACCCCTCCTTCGAGCCCTCGACGCTCATCGCCACCAAATACGGTACAACGGTGGATACCTTCAAGATTCCGGTCGTACTGGAAAAAGCCAAGGTGTACTACTGGCGCGTACGCCCGGCTAACGACTGCGGCAGCGCTCCCTGGTCGGAACCCTATGCCTTCGCTACCGTGGTGGAAGCCTGCACCGTGCTGGCCGCCAACGACTTGCCGGTGTCCATTTCCGCCAACGGCACCCCGACTGTCGAATCGACGATCAATATCGGCAACGGCGGCACGATCAGCGACATCAACGTGAAAAAAATCACCGGCTTCCACGATTATTTTATCGATCTGGAAGTGCGCCTCGTGGGCCCCGACGGCACCACCGTGTTGTTGTGGCAGGATAAATGCGCCCAAAGCGTACCGGTATTCAACATCGGCTTCGACGATGCCGCCGTGGGTATTTTCCCCTGCCCGCCGCCCAATACCGGGATCGTGTACAATCCCTTCGGCAACCTCTCCGATTTCAATGGCAAAAACGCCACCGGCGCCTGGAAACTGCGGGTGAAAGACACGGAGGTCAGCTCCGGCGGACAAATCACGGGCTTTGAACTTGAAGTTTGCTCCAATGCGGCCCTCAATGCCCCGGTTTTGGTCAATAATCTGCCGCTCAGCATCGAAACCGGCCTCAACATGGTGATCCCCACCGACCTGCTCAAAGTGGAAGACGCCAACAACTCGGCCGGCCAACTGGTTTATACCCTCATCACCGTACCGGCCAAAGGCCATCTGGAAAAATACTGGACGGGCGCCATGAAAGCCGGCGACCAGTTTACCCAGGCTGATATCGACAACGGCGGCCTGCGCTATTTCGATTACGGCGGCCCGGGCCAGGACCAGTTCCGCTTTGCCGTCACCGACGGCGAGGGCGGCTTCCTGACGGGCACCTACATCGTCCAGCCCTTCGGTGTGAGTACGAGCGAGCCGGTGTCGGCCCTCGATTTCGTGCTGGCGCCCAACCCGACCAACAGCACGGCGGTGCTCAGCTTCGCCCAACCGCTTTCCGGCGACACCCGCGTAGCCCTGTTCGATATCTCGGGCCGCCAGGTGCGCAACTGGTCGCTCGGCAGCGGCACAACGCAGCTCACCCTCGACGTGCAGGATCTGCCCAAAGGCGTATATGCCGTGGCTGTGGAAAATGCCGGCGGCAAAACGGCGCGGAAGCTGATTGTTCAGTAAGGTTTTAAGAACATTCCACACAGAAACGCAGCGGCCGCAGAGAAACTTGTTTCTCTGCGGCCGCTGCGCCTTTGCGCCCTTTGCTTCTTTGCGCCCTTCGCGTGAAACACTCACCCCTCTGCGCCTCCGCGTCTCTGCGTGCAATAAAAATCCCGCGTGAAACCTGCGTGCTGTGCGTGCAATAAAAATCCCGCGTGAAACCAAGGTCGCCTTTGCGTGCTTTTCTTCTTTGCGCTCTTGGCGTGAAACACCAGCCCCTCCGTGTGACATTTTTTTCTCAAACCCCGCTCACCCCTTCTGCCGCTCGCCTTCCAAAAACGCCCGAACCGCGCTGAAACTCACGGTTTGGCCGCTGAAATGCGTTTGTGCAGCGGTACTTTCCGCGTCCGATGCGCCGAGGTGGTTGAGGATGTTGGTCAGGTGCATTTTCATGTGACCCTGCTGAATGCCCGTAGTGACCAGCGAGCGCACAGCCGCAAAGTTTTGGGCGAGGCCCACAGCGGCCACAATTTGCATCAATTCGCGGGCAGAAGGCCGGCCCAGCAGTTCGAGCGACAGACGGGCCAGCGGGTGCAGGGCCGTCAGGCCGCCCACGGTGCCCATAGCCAGCGGGATTTCCAGTTCAAAGTGAAAAATGCCGTCGCGCACGGCACAACGGCTCAGGCTGCGGTACTGGCCGTCGCGGGCGGCATAGGTATGCCCGCAGGCTTCGATGGCGCGAAAATCATTGCCCGTGGCCAGCACCACGGCGTCGATGCCGTTGAAGATGCCCTTGTTGTGCGTAGTGGCGCGGTAAGGATCGATGGTGGCGATGCGCACGGCGGTGGCGAAGCGTTCGGCCAGTTCGTCGGCGTCCATATCGAGGCCGCGGCTACGGATTTCCGATTCGAAGGAGGCGGTGGGGCATTCGACCCAGGCGCGCACCAGGCAATCGGGGGTATAGTGGGACAGGATCGACATGACCACGTCCACGTCGCGTTCGGTGTCGGACAGGCCGGGTAATTCGGTGAAAAAATGCTCCAGCGTATCGGCGAAGCGTTCGAGCACCGAATTGATAAAATTGGCGCCCATGCTGTCGCAGGTTTCGAAAGAAGTCCGGAGTTGGTAATAACGGGGTTCCTGAGCCGTAAAATCGAGCAGTTCGATATCGCCGATGCCACCCCCGCGCTGGTTCATATTGGCCGTCAGGTCGTGCGTGGAATCGAGCAGGGCGGTTTTGAGCTGGGGAAACAAGGCGCGCAGGCGTTCGGGCGCTCCGGGCCAGCGAAAGTGTACCTGGCCGAGTTTGACCGTATCCACCACTTCGGTGTGAAACCCGCCCCGGTCGAGCCAGAATTTGGCCGCCGCCGAAGCAGCCGCCACCACGCTGCTCTCCTCGATCACCATGGGCACGGCGTATAATTTGTTGTTGATCAAAAAATTAGGGGCAATGCTGAATGGCAGCGGAAAGTTCGCGACGACATTTTCCGTAAAACCGTCCACGATCTTTTGCACGGCCGGGTCGGGGTGCTGCCAGCTGTCGAGCAAAGCCGTTGCGGCTGCCGGATCGGCGCAAAAACTGTTGGTGAGCCATTCGATCTTTTGGGCTTTGGACAGCTTGGAAAAGCCGGATACGGGAACAGACATTGGATTGATTCGATTGGTCCGATTGATTCGATTAATTCGATTGGCTTTCACCACTTCCTGCAAGGGAGGCGGTCAGCTTTCTTTGACTTTTAAAAAAGATTTGGCCAGGGCCAGGCCTTGCAATTGGGCTTCGACGAATGCGCGGAGTTCGGCGTAGTCGCCGCGGGCGTGTTTGAGGAAGCCGGATGCCTGGCCGTACACGGCCGGGAGCGGCGATTTTTCGAGCAAATAATAGCCGTCGAGGAAATCGCGCACGCCGCCGGAGAGGATGAGGTTGTCGACGCGGCATTGGTCGCCCAGTTCGGTTTTGAGTTGGCGGGCGAATGCGCACATTTCGGCGGCGGTATGGCCCACGGCGGCGAGGCGGTCGAAAATCTGGCGGCGCATGGGGTCGGAGCGCAGCAATTCGAGCCGGGCGAAGTTGGTGCCGCCGGCTGCCGCAAATTCGATGGCTGCCAGGGGCAATTGCAGCAGGGCGCGCAGACTGGCCGGCCCGAAACCCTGACCGACTTCTTTTACAATAATTTTAAAATCCGTTTTTTCCAGCAGTTCCTGCACGGTTTCGAGTGGTGGCCGCGCGAAGTGGTCGCCCTCGGGTTGCATGGCCTCCTGCAGGGGATTGACGTGCACGATAAGGCCGTCGGCGCGCAATTTGGTCAGCAGTTGATGCAGGCGGTCGAGCGCGCCGGTTTGCAGCAGAAGGTCGACCTGCGCCACACCCAGGTTGGCGTACAGCGGCAGCTCGGGACCGATGGTGTCGCGCACGTCGAAGTCGGGCAGGTATTGGTCGCTGTACAACAACTGGCGGCAGGAGCCCAGACCCATGCCCAGGCCGAATTCGGCGCAGGCCCGTGCGAGGTTGTGGTTGATCACATTGGCCAGCGCCGTGCCGCCGGTCATCGACGATACCCAGAGCGGCGCCCGCAGGGTTTTGCCCAGAAAGGGGAGCGGCGGCCATGCCGCACCCGGTTCGGGATGCGGGTCGAGCATGGGTTCGTAGTAAAAACGGCGGTCGAGCTCGCCGCTTTCGACGCGGCTCTGAAAAGCCATTTCGATGTGATCCTGTTTGCGGCTGGCGGCAGTTGGGTCGTCGGTTGGCGGTACTGTGGGTGGTGTTTCGGCCATGTGAAAGGGTGGGCGACTGGGCGACAAAGGTAAAATTTGGCAGGAAAACAACGTCCATTGCGGAAGGTTGCGCAGCGATTTATGGATATTAGCCCCCATGGTAGAGATGCGCGACGAATGTGTTGCGGGAAGTTTAATATTTGCGGATTCATTTACCAGACACTGTTTGTTCCAAAATACAAAACACACTATGACCGACCTGCGCGAACAGATTCGCTCCCTGCTGGCCGACGACCAGACCGAGGCTGCCATCGACACCCTGATGCAATGGGCCAAAACCCGTTATGCTGAACTTTATGACCAGTGCGTACTCCTGCGCTCCCGCTGGGAAAAAATCGAGGAGGAAAGTGCGTTGGGGCTTATCAGTCGCGAAGACGCCATGCGGCAAACCAACCAGGTCAATGCCGGGCTGCTGGCGCTGATGGCCGGCCTCGAACCCGCCAAACGATCCGCCTCGGTTGATACGCCGTCCGCTTTGCCGCCGCGCCGCCGGCTGTATCTGGCGCTGGCTTCGTTATTTGCCGGACTGGCCTTGTTGGGCGCTTATGCTTTGGGATGGTTCAAATTTGATAAAAAAACGCCAGAAAAAACCGAAACAACAACGGCCGCGGCAACCGTACGTATGCCCGACGGCGCCTCGGTCACTATTGTGGAAAACGGTCAGGAGGTGACCTACGACGTACAGGATGCCCGGCTGGAAAAATTGAGCGCTGCCAAAAATCGCCTTAGCCTCCGTTTGCTCTGCTCGCCCATGTTGTCGCCCCGCCGGCCGATGAATTTCTGGGCTGCCAGTTTTCGCTTTCACCCTGCCGATGGATCCGCGGCGCTCGCCCCGTCCAACGACCTCAATCTGATCGCCGAATCTCATGCCAGCACCGAAGGCCAGTTGCAGTTTGTCCTGCCAGCGGAGCTCAGTGGCGGCACATTGACGATCAAATTTGTGGAGAAAGAAGAAGGAATAGATTTGAATTGGTGAAAAAGGGTGAATTGGTGAGGTGGTTATAAAAGGGTTGTTGCTGCTCTTGATAAACCCTTTGGCGGGTAGTTTATTTGGGCAAAATTAAATTGCCAGAGAGCAGCAACAACACTTTTATACCCACCTCACCACCT
>JADZFP010000259.1 GCA_020849825.1 Saprospiraceae bacterium | reverse complement strand
TCTCTGCGTGTACTTCGAGCCGTCGCTCCTGTTTAGGCGCAAATCCTCTCACTTCCCGGCCAGGTTCCAAATCTACTAATTTTTGCAGGTCAATGAACTGTCCACAAACATACGAGGCGCAGAGGGATCGGTGTTTCACGCGAAGCGCGCAAAGGAGCAAAGCGCGCAAAGAAACAATCAAAACCGATTGGCAATAACTCAGCGTCTCTGCGCCTCTGCGTGCAACTATTATTTCAGGCAGAGAGGGTAAGACATTGCGCGCTTTGCGACTTTGCGTGACACCCATCCCTCAGCGTCTCTGCGCCTCAGCGTGCAACTATTATTTCAGGCAGAGAGGGTAAGACTTTGCGCGCTTTGCGACTTTGCGTGACACCCATCCCTCAGCGTCTCTGCGTCTCTGCGTGCAACTATTATTTCAGACAGAGAGGGTAAGACTTTGCGCGCTTTGCGACTTTGCGTGACACCCATCCCTCAGCGTCTCTGCGTGCAACAAAAAATCCCACGCAGCGACACAACGGAAAAGCGCTTTACACTTCAAACTCTACGACAAATTCCGAGGCGCGTCGTTCTTCACCTTCGCCGGCAACCGCCTGTTCCGGCAGGGGCAGCATTTCTTCGGCTAGAAGCGAAGTCCCGTGTTGCGTGATTTTTTTGAACAATAATTGCATCAGCAAAGGGCTGTCCTGATCGATATACTGCGGCTTTTCGTTCGGGAAACGGGCAAAAAACAGGCGCGGAACGCCATAATCCGCCATTTTTTTCCGGAGGTAAAGGAATCCCTCCGCCGGATCGGCAGGAATGGCGTCCAGCCGAATCTCCCAACACGCCCGCGCCAGCACGAGCGCTCCGGAAACGACCCTGGGCCGGCGCCGGACCTCCGGACCGATCTGCTGCCAAAGGTCCGCATCGGGCAACAGCAAGTCTTTCGATACCCTCGGCACGCCCAGATACCACAACAACTGCATCACCGGCGGCCGCGAATCGGGCGCTTCGAGACCGAGATCGCTGAACCACACCCTTTGGCCCGTGTTTTTATCCAGCAAATAAATATCCGATGCATCCGCTTCTACCGCCAGCTGGTGCAGCGGGATGCGGTGCGCCCCGTTGCTGCGCCCGCCCGGTACGAGCAGTGCTCCGGACGACAAATCGGGCTGAAAATTGGCGTTGTTCCAGCCCTGCCAGGGGAAGGCCAGGGTATCGGCCGGCCACCAGGCGGCCAATTGATTTTTTACATCGGTGGGGAAAAGGTGCAGCCAGCGGGCCGCCAGTTTTCCGCCGCCGGGAAACAGACCGTTCACAACGGCTCGCCATTGGCCGTTTTCTGAAAAAACCTGCAACAGCGCCCCGATTTTGCCTTCAAAACGCTGGGCATAAAGCGTCGCGCCGGGATGCCCGCCCGAGCGCAAAAACGCTTCGGCAAAGGTGCAAAAGTCGACCGGCCCGTTCGCGGTTTCCTGCGCAAAAGCCCACATCGCCGCTTTCCGGTTGCTTTGAAGGTGCAGGTTTTTTTGTCGCCAGCAGATTGCCAGTTCATCAGCCAGGCTTTGAACCGCCTCGAGCGGGACGTCCACCGGCACAGGCTCTTCCACATCTTCATAAAACAGATGCTCCGGTGGTACGGGGGGCAAGGGCGTATGGTACCGATCAAAAAAAAGCCGCAACTGTTCGGCCGTATCGAGTTGTGTTTGCCGGGCCTCGGCAACAGGCTGGTGGGGCAACACCCGCGCTGCCGTGCGCAACCACTGCAGCAAGGCCGCCGCTTCCACCACGAGCGGTTCGGCATGGGGCAAAAAGCCCAGAAACTGATACAAACCGCTGCACCACGACGCCGAAAGCCCCCGTTCAGGCCATTGCCATTCCAGAAAACCGATGTCGGTCAGTTCGATCAGAAATTTCTCCCGGGCTTCCGGCGCAGCGTCGAGGACGGATTCGAGGAAAGCCAGGGCTTCCCGGAACGACCGCAACCCTTGTCCCTGCTCCCAATATTCCACCACCGCCCGCAGCAGCGGCGTAGCCGGCATTTGCTGAAAACTCTCCTGCTCGCCGTCGAAATACAGCCATTTGTACCGCCCGTGTTCGTCCGCATGTAAAGCCGGATTGCAACGCAGCGACAAGGCGCGGTAGAACGAAGGCGCCTGCAGCAAAACCTCGTACAGCAGCGGCAGCAGGGCCACGTTCGGCGTCGCCAGGGCTTTCAGGTTCGACCAGCCCGGCGGGGCATCGTCGGGAGTGGTATCGCCGACGCTCAGGCGCGACAGGGTTGTCAGCCGGCTGAATGGCGAGGTTTTTACCGCCGCTCGCGTCAGGTATTGCAGCAGGGAGAACGCCAGTTGCCGTTGTTTTTTGTTGAAAAAGCCGGCTGGCTGGGCCGTCAGGCCGGGCAGGGCCGACAACAATTCGCGGCTCGACATCAGCAGGGAGCGTTGCAGCGGCTCCGAGCCGGCCCGTTGCGACAATTCAGCCAATGATGCATGCAGTGCCTGATCGTAGCGTTCGCGAAAGCTTGCCCGAGCCTCGAGCAGGGCTTGTTGCGCGGCAAGCCATTGTTCGGCGGCGGTGTAAAGCGTTTGGGGCAGACCCTCCGGCAGGTGTTTGGCCAGTTTTTGTTTTTGGTAAAAAAGACGCCGGGCATTGTACACCGTTGTGCGCAGATCGCCTTCGGGCAATTGTCCCAGGGCTTCGTCAAATGCCTGTTGCAACTCCGCGCCGGCCGCCTGCAAAAGCTGCGTAGCGGTATCAAGCCCGGACAAAACGCCGGAAAAGTCGTCTGCGAACGGCGCGACGGCGCGTATGGGCAACCCGGCAGTGCGGATCAGCGTCAATGGCAGCATAGTGTGGGCGGGCATGAAAGCGAAGAAACAACTTCCCACGCGAATCCCATCCATGAAAAATCTTCTTTTGTTGATATGCCTGTGCGTGTTTTCCGGACTTGGGGCGCAGACGTCTTCCGGAGAACAGGGGCGCAGTTTTTCGTTTTTTGTCGGTGCGGAATCACATTTGCTGGGCGCCGGCGCCGGTATTTGGAAGGAAGGCGACCCGTATATTGATTTTCAGCACGATGCCATTGGGTTTACGTTGGGTTTTGCCGCGCGTTTCCCGTTGTTGCCCCAGCTGTTTGTGCAGCCGGAACTGGCTTTTTCCTACAACCGCCACCAGGCCGTGCTGTGGGCCGACAACCGCCCGACGGGCACATTGCGCTACAATTTTGCCGATATCGAACTGCCTGTACACCTGGTGTTGAGCAACCCTGTCGGGCGCTTGCCCCTGCGCAGCAGCATCCTGTTTGGCGGCCGGATGGGCCTCAACGTCGCTTCCCCCCATCCCGAAGGCGGCATTGCGTTGCTGCGCGAGCGATTTGGCGTCGATCTGGGGCTGGGCGCGGAGTTTCGCTGGGGAAAATGGCGACTGGCGCCGGAAGTGATTTATTCGCACGGCATGAACGACCTCCATTCCGATACCGGCTCTCCTTACGACCGCGCGGCCAACCGGATCGTACGCGACAAGATCAGTTTGCGGATCGGATTTGGGAAAATGGGGAAAAGTGGAGTGAGGTGAAATGTTAAATAATTACAGATTGTGAGAAAATATTTGCATAAGTAAATGCAGACGTTATTTTTGTAGCGTCAAAACTTAAAGTCGAAGGCACAGTGTGTAATCCATCCTGCCGTCAATTTACTGTGTCGCGCGCTTAATCTGCCTAATCCACTGCCGAATAGTCTTGGTTGAATGAATGACCTTTGGTATTGAGTATACCAAGGCATTAACTGTATTATCCCATTTTTGAAATAGATTAATGGGTTTCTCTGTTTTATGACTCAGCATAAAAACAGGCTTATCAGATTTTTTCATAATGATACCCTTATCTACGATGTCGAAAATTAACAACTATTCATTATTGATTGACTATTTTATGAAATCAACTAAAAGTATACCACCAACTGCTGTTTTTGTTTATCGATCGATATTATTGGTCGCGAGTATGCTTTTTTTATTATTCGTACCCTCTAAAGGGCAAAATAGAATATTAATTAACCAAGACCCAAACAGGCCCGAAGGTTTTTATTGTGTAGATTCGACGGGCAAGGAGATTGCTTATATTCCTCAGTCACAACAATATGATCAAAGCCCGTACTTGAAGATACTTTTAGTGCCAAATAAAACTGATGTTGACGTCCCGGGCATGTTTAAGATATATAACACAGAGAATTTATCTGCGGAGAAAATCAAAAAAGGGCTAAATCATACTGTTAAAAAAATGCCGGAGGATTCCATTTTAGAAAAATCAATGATAATTATTGTATCATATAACTGTTGGTACGATTATCATTTTCAAAATTACCTCGTTTCTATGTATTCGCTTACGATTTATGACGAAAATTCAGAAGGAATATGGGTAGAGACGGTAATAAATGTGTACGATGGTACAGGGAGGCTTGTTTGCGATTTGACAGATTATCACAGTATATTAGAAGCGATTATTTCGAGTGACGGAAAATATATGCTTGCATTACAAAGTTTTCCAATGTGGGGCGACGGGACAGGTAGCATTCCCGTTGGTATGTTATTATATAATCTGGAAAAACCTTCCTGTGTCGGGTCTATTCCTAATATATTAGGGGACTATGAACTGATCAACTTCGATCAAGGTGTTTTTTTATTTTATGCATACATAAATTACGATCCTTTAGTGTCCGGTGATTATATTCCGGTAAAAGTCATTGTTGATCCTGAAAACCACAAAGCATATGTAAAATCATGCCGTATGCCAACAATAGAATCAGAAAATAGAGATCGGTTACATCTAAAATCTAACGAGTCTCCTGATGGGGAAGAAATAGGTACCTATACGGAGATTTTGTTTAGTAAACAATAGATTTCCTATCTAGAAGAAGACCAGAAGAAAATGTAAGTCTAAAAAACAATGGTTCGTATCGATTTGAAACAGTAAGGGGTCAGGCGA